>CAYUZC010000097.1:2577-7313 GCA_964449525.1 uncultured Ruminiclostridium sp. | reverse complement strand
AAGGCTGATGGAGTGGTTCGTTATGCAGCTGAAACAAAAAATAGTTCAGATAAGTTGAACGAAAAAGTACAAAAATTTATTATATAAACCAATTATATATTGCAAAAGAGTACCCTTCTGAGGTACTCTTTTTTCTTTGCAAGTTTTTCAAGTCACTAGTCCAGCTCTCTCTTGAGCTGTTTATTAGTTAATCTTTGATTAAATCCTTGAATACTGCATAAGCATTATCCCACAATTCTTTTTCTGTTGAAGAATAGGTAACTATGGGGAAAGAATCTTTAACGATACTTCTAATTTGTTTCAAACCCTTTATCTTGCCCAAAGCCATTGCCTGAAGCAGTATATTGCCGATAGATGTTGCCTCGATTGGCCCAGCTACAACATTTCGCCCGGTTGCTTCAGCCGTAAATTGGCAGAGAAGCTTATCTTTTATACCACCGCCAACCATATGGATTACGTGTAACTTCCTTCCCAAAATATCTTCTAGCTTTTCCAGGACCATTCTGTATTTTAAAGCAAGGCTCTGAGTTATGCATCGGACAATCTCTCCCTTTGTCTCCGGAACAGGCTGACCGGTTTTCCTGCAATAGGCTCTTATCCTTTCCGGCATATTCCCGGGAGCAATAAAAGAGCTGTCATCAGGATCAATAAAGGATACAAATGGTTTTGCCTGAATAGACTCACCGTCCAATTCAGCAAAGGTGCAACCGTTTCCTCCCTTGTCCCAATGTCTTTTGCACTCTTGTGTAAGCCACAGTCCCATGATGTTTTTATGTACAGTTATTTTTCCTCCAACCCCACCCTCATTAGTGACAGACAAGCTCATGCTTTTTTCATTAATTATGGGGCTGTCAGATTCAAAACCCATCAATGACCAGGTTCCACAGCTAATGTATGCGAAACTCTCATCCAAAGAAGGAACTGCAGCAATAGCGGACTGGGTATCGTGCCCAGCAACGGCTATTACCTTTATACGCGGGATATTCAGCTCTCGGGATAATTCATCGGTTAACTCTCCAATTATTGTTCCCGGAGGAATTATGTCCGTAAAAATTTCTCTTGGAAGATTAAGCTTATCTATTATCAGGTCAGACCACTGTTTTGTGTTTGCATCCATCAATTGGGTAGTGCTGGCAATACTATATTCAGTGGTCTTGACTCCTGATAGAAAATAATTCAATAAATCTGGGGTAAGAAGAAGGGTTTTAGCCTCACGAAGCAAAGAAGAATTGCTCCTTTTCATGGAATAAAGCTGGAGTATTGTATTGAACCACATGAACTCAATTCCCGTAACCTTATAGAGCTCTTCTTTAGGTATGCAATCCGCTAAAATCTCCATCATTCCATTTGTTCTTTTGTCTCTATAATGATAAGGATTACCCAGTAGGTTCCCCTTACTGTCAAGGAGCCCAAAATCGACCCCCCATGTGTCTACTGCTATAGAAGAAATATCTTGGTGGCCTTGACGGACGCAATTTAGAATTCCTTGCTTTATCTCTTGAAAAAGCCTTAGGATGTCCCAATATAAATTACCGTTTACCATAACAGGGTCGTTGCAAAATCTGTGCACCTCCTGAAGGGTTAACTCTCCATCTTTCAGGATTCCCAGTATTGCTCTTCCATTGCTTGCGCCAAGATCAATAGCCAGCATTTTGATTGCGTCCGACAATTATAACACCACCCTTATATTACTTTTTACCGTACAATGGTCCGAAATTATCACATGCTCTGTAATCAGCACCTTCTAAATCTTTTGTTCCAAATGCTTTCCATGTGCTTGGTCTGTAAATTTTCTCATCGGGAACATTATGCATACTAACAGGTATTCTCAGCATAGAAGCAAGAGTTATCAAATCAGCTCCGATGTGGCCATAACAGAAAGCTCCGTGGTTGGCGCCCCAATCGGCCATAACTGAATAAACATCAGCAAAAGATCCTTTTCCTGTAAGATTAGGTGCGAACCAGGTAGTAGGCCAAGTAGGATCTGTTCGCTTCTGAAGTATGGCGTCCATATCCTCAGGCAATTCACAGGTATAACCTTCTGCTATTTGAAGAACAGGGCCCATGCCTTTGATCAGATTAATTCGGGTCATAGTTACCGGCATGCTGCCTCGGGTAACAAAATATGAAGAATAGCCTCCACCCCTAAAATATCCGACATTTGCTGGTTCCCAAGATGTTGCATCAAGACATTTTTGTGCTTCTTCGGATGAAATGTTCCAAAATGGTTTCATTGCAGGTTTACCGTCAATCGACTGTTGCCCGGTTCCATCCAATGCTGCCGCTCCGGAGTTAATAAGATGGATTATTCCGTTTTTAGCCAGACCTGTAAGCTCCTTACCTGTAACACGTTTTACAGCTTCAGGGCTCCAGTAGGTACGTACATCGGCAAAAACCTGAGCAGTGTTAGTAAGAAGGTGTCCAAATAACATTGCCAGACCATTAAGATTGTCATTTTCGGTGGCAACAACATAGGCCTCCCTAATTCCATTCCAATCAAAAGAGGAATTCATAATTGCTTCCATAAAGTCTCCATTGGGGAAATGATCTGTCCATTGTCTTTGCCCCTGAAAACCCGATAAAATCGCATTGTGTCCCAAAGCTTCTTCTCCGAAGCCAAGCTCGGCGAGTTTGGGATTTCCTATCATAAGATCTCTGGCTATCAAAACCATCTTGACAACAAACTCCCAATTCTTGTCCTTTGTCTCTCTGCTTTGCTGAATTTCTGCAATATTACCGTCCTTGCCTTCTTTGCAGTTTTCCTTAACCCATTTTAAAGCCTTATTAAATTCTTCCTTATCATAAATTCCCTCATCAATTCTTCTGATAAACTCGCTCATGTCTATATATTCGTTACGCATGCCGAGATAATTCTGGAAGAAATCTTCATTTATCATAGAACCGGCTATTCCCATGGATATTGTACCCATAGAGAGGTATGACTTACCTTTCATTGTTGCAACAACAAGACCTGCTCTTGCAAATCTCAATAATTTTTCTTTTACATCGGCTGGAATATTAGTGTCACCAGCGTCCTGAACGTCTCTGCCGTAAATGCCGAATGCCGGCAACCCCTTTTGGCTGTATCCGGCAAGCACAGCTGCTAGGTATACCGCTCCGGGTCTTTCTGTTCCGTTAAAACCCCAAACTGCCTTAGGAGTAAAAGGATCCATGTCCATGGTTTCTGATCCATAGCACCAGCATGGTGTAACGGTAAGAGATACTCCTACACCTTCCCGGGTGAATTTTTCGGCACAACGAGCTGCCTCTGCTACCCCACCAATGCAGGTATCAGAAATAACACATTCAACCGGAAGCCCATTTGAGTGCTTTATATTTTGTGAAATTAGCTCTGCTGCGGCTTTTGCCATGTTCATGGTCTGATCCTCCAGGGATTCTCTTACTCCCCTGCGACGACCGTCGATAACCGGACGAATACCGATTTTGGGCATTGCACCCTGAAATCTGTTTTCCGCTTTTGCCATGTTAAAATCTTTAATTCCCATAAAAAACCCCTCCCGCTTAATGCAATCGTTTACATTTTTCTATATAAGAGTTCTGTAGGTCTACACCTCAAGAACCTTATAGTTGACATAGTTCCTTACTTATAGCTCTATCATTTATTTATATTACGTTGCTTTTACTTTACTTTAAGTTGAGTCTTTAATCGAATAATCTGTGGAGCATGCTCACTATTGTCATTTATACGTTGAATTAACATGCTTGCAGCTTTATTGCCAATCTCAAGCATCGGCTGTCCTACCAACACCCTGCAGTAACCAAGTAACGAGGCCAGCTCCATATCATCAAAGCTGGCTATGGATAATGCCTTTTCATTAGTCACACTATGCTCTATTAAATATCTCGTAGCTCCCATATGCATGTAATAATTTGATATAAAAACAATCTCCGGGGGATTTTCTCCGCCCATCAGTTCCTTCATATTATCGTATCCGCTCTGTTCATGGTAATCCCCATATTTTATTATTGATTCATCCATCGGTATACAATAATCTTTTAAGGCCCGCTTGTATCCTACATCACGTTCCCTTGCCGAGGTAAGTCTCAAGTCACCGCCAATATAACCGATTCTACGGTAACCATCATTGATAAGATATTCCATTACTGCATAACTACCATTAATGTTATCTACCAAAACAGCGTCTGCTGAAAAATCATCTACTAGTCTGTCTGCCAGCACCACGGGAATACCCTGATTCACAAGGTCTTTGAAATGTGCACCGGATTGGCTTGCAGGAATAATAATAACTCCATCAACACATTTTTCCATTAAAAGTGTAATTCGTTCTTTTTCCTCATCCACACTTTCATTGGTATTGCAAATTATCACCGAATAACCATATTTTTTTAGCTCATCTTCCACACCCTTGGCAACCGTCATAAAAAAGGTATTTGCAAGCTCTGGACACATGAAGCCGATAGTGTAGGTTTTGCTGGTTTTAAGGCTACGGGCTATATTATTTATTTTATAATCAAGTTCACGAATATAGTGTAAGACTTTTTCTTTTGTTTTGCTACTAATTCTTGGGTCTCCGTTTATGACTCTGGAAACCGTCGCAGTGGATACTCCGGCACTCTTTGCGACATCTTTGATTGTAGAAGCCATTAAGCTATCCTTCCTGCATGTAATCGTTTACATTATACTATACCAAAGTACTTGTTTCAACTTGTTTTTGTTTTTTTGTTATGGTTTTTTATATGGTCTGTTTTTTAAT
>CAYUZC010000097.1:0-2567 GCA_964449525.1 uncultured Ruminiclostridium sp. | reverse complement strand
ATTTTGAACTGTAAGATCAAAAATCTCAGTTCCGTTATTGCTGTCGTCATCACAAACTTTAAGATCCTGCAGCGGATTGGCAGCAGGCCCCGCATTAGAATAAAGATGGAATGTCTGAACATGATAACATCCGGTATCATAATCTTCAACAGGCTCGCCTTTATAGGCTTTATATGCAAGCTCTACTGCAAAATAACCAATCATATAAGGATCCTGGGTAATTGAACCAAGGAACCATCGGTTCTTGACAGCTGTCTTATGTGCTTTACCTGCGTCAAATCCGACTACTGTAATATCCTTATACTTGCCATTTGTGCGGTCAAGGTCAGTACCATCGGTTGTAGCTGCCAGGATACCACCAACTGTTGCTTCATTTGTAGCAAAAATGGAAATGAGACCTTCCATGTTAAACAAAGTCTGAATAGCATTCTGTGCATCTGTTGCACTTGAAGAAGGAGGAATGATAACAAAGATTTCTACTGCTGCTTTTCCAACCGAAGATTTTGCAAACTTGTTATGTCCGGTAATGGCGACCTCTCCCGGGAAGAGTGTTTCACAGTCGGCTAACATTTGGTTAACATAGCCAACGGTACGACCAATAATGGATGCGGAGGTAGCGTCCTGTGATGCAACTGCAATAACTACAGGATTTTGAGGATTCCCTTTATTTAAAGCTACCTGGAAGGCAGGGTCTGCAAACATGGATTCAGCAGCCAGCTTACCGGCGTTTTCATTATCTGTGGAAGCTGTAGCTTGAATAGTTCCGTCAGGAGCATTCGGAATACCGGAGTCAAACCCGACTACCGGAATACCCTTTTCTTTCAAATCATTAAGCTGAGTTGTAACCGATTCAGTATCGAGGGCCGCTAATGCAATGGCTGTCGGATTCTTCGCCATAGCTACATTCAGCATATCAACCTGAATATTTATGTCGGATTCTGAAGGTGGCCCATCAAATGTCATATCAACATTATACCTTGCAGCTGCGTCTTTTGACCCGGCCATAACTGTTTGCCAGAACTGATGCTGAAAGCCCTTTGAGATTACTGCTATATATGGTCTGGAATCCTTAGCAGGAGCACTTCCTACAGAAACAATACTGCTTTGTGCAGGAGCCGAACCGGATATTGCCGGAGCTTCCGTACCACAGCTTACCATCATCATTGCAAGCAGGGAAACAGTTAAAACAAGAGATAAGATTTTAGAGAAATTTTTCATCAATTTTCCCTCCCTATAATATTCTAACATTAATACTTAAAAACATGTTGACTAATCTTTTTTACTTGATTTGCCTTCTTGTTCCTGTAAATATCAAGCAGTACAGCACAAATTACTACAATACCCGTAAAGAATGTCTGCCACTGTCCCTGAAGATTCATAGACATAAGGCCTTGCTTTAATACACTCATAATAAACACACCGATAATTGTTCCTGAAACAGTACCAATACCACCTGAAAGTGAGGTTCCGCCGATAACAGTACCTGCAATGGCAGAAAGCTCGAGTCCATTTCCGGTTCCGGGAACTATAGATGTATAAGCTGTGGCGTAAACAATTGCCGCAAGTCCCGAGAAAAACCCGCTTATGACGTAAACCATGATCTTCCACCTGTCTACCTTGACACCGGAAAGACGTGTAGCCTCTTCGTTTGATCCTATCGCAAAGGTATAACGCCCCAACCTAGTTTTATTCAATATGATATATGAGATCAAAAGGAATGATCCAAGCCATACTGCACCGATAGGAAATCCGTTTTTTGTCTTAAAAAATACAAACTTAAACCAACCGTCAGGATCGGTAACTGTTGGAAACCGCATTGTCGTAACCTTGGAAACAATTGATCCAAACCCCATTGTAACCATCTGGGTGCCCAAGGTTGCAATAAATGGTGGCAGTTTCAACTTGGCAACCATTAAACCATTCATTAGCCCAAATAGTGTGGCCAATCCCACTATTAAAACAAGTGCCCACCCGATTGGCCAATCCCAAACATTATAGGCAACA
The DNA here is from genome assembly GCA_964449525.1 of uncultured Ruminiclostridium sp. Taxonomy (GTDB): domain Bacteria; phylum Bacillota; class Clostridia; order DSM-8532; family DSM-8532; genus DTU059. The sequence goes on along the minus strand of CAYUZC010000097.1, from coordinate 563 downwards.
CCGCCAATCAAAGCGGAACACATCATAATAGTACCTATTGAAAGATCAATACCTCCTGTTATGATGACAAAAGTGATACCTAATGCCAAGAAGCCTATGTAGTAGGATGAATCCAAAATATTGACCAAGGTGGCAGTGGAGAAAAAGTTATTACCGAAGAATGAAAAAAATACATACATACCTATTAGAGTTCCTATTACAACAAGCTTTTGTATGGTGCTTGAATTTAGTTTTTTGGGTTGATTGCTCATTTTTTGATTACCTCACTGTCTTCTTTGAGTCGCAAGTTGCATAATTTTTTCTTGGGTCGCATCTTTAATGTCCAAAAATCCTGTAATAACGCCCTCACACATAACAGCAATCCTGTCACTCATACGAAGGAGCTCCGGAAGCTCCGAAGATATCATGATTACGGATTTTCCTTCATGAACAAGTTCATTCATCAGCTTATAAATTTCACTTTTTGTGCCGACGTCAATACTGCGGGTCGGTTCATCAAAAATAAGAATGTCGCAATTTTTAATAAGCCATTTTACCAATACCACCTTTTGTTGGTTACCCCC
>CAYUZC010000096.1:0-7331 GCA_964449525.1 uncultured Ruminiclostridium sp. | reverse complement strand
TTAGCCCAAGAGCAATCTCTTTATAAAAAAGTATATAATGCAGAAGAATTATTAAAGAAATGCCATGATAACGATGTTTATGTAATAGGAAGAATAGTTGTATTCAGAGATAATGGCCTTTCTAACAAAATGCCGGAATATGCTATTAAAAAACCAAGCGGGAACTTGTGGAAAGAAGGTAAGATGGGGTCATGGACAAACCCATATAAAAAAGAGGTTCTTGACTATAATATAGAGATTGCAAAAGAAGCTGTGAAGCTTGGTTTTGATGAAATACAGTTTGATTATGTTAGGTTTCCTACTGCCAGCTCAAAGGAAGTAACCTATGGTGAAGATATTCCTTCAAAGTCAGATGCTATCGGGGACTTTTTGAAGAGAGCTTCGGAAGAAATAAAGAACGTAAAAGATATACCAATATCTGCTGATATATTTGGAATTGTAATTGAAAGCGACAGAGACGGTAAAGCAATCGGTCAATTATTTGATGAGATAGGAATAAATATTGATTATATTTCACCTATGATTTACCCTTCCCATTATGCCAATGCATCCAACGGAATGTTTGGAAACGGAGTTGGCCAAGCCATTAATGGAGTTTTGTTTACAGCACCGGATCTTGAGCCTTATAATGTCATCTACCAGGCTCTATTAAAAGCTAAAACAAGGATAAGCCAAGTTCCCGGATACAAAGCAGAGATGCGACCTTATTTGCAAGATTTCACCATAAAGATGAAGGAAGGCTTTTATCAGGAATATGGTGCAAAACAGGTTAGAGAACAGATCCAGGCGGTATATGATGCCGGATATGAGGAGTGGATACTCTGGGATGGTAGTAATACATACTCAGAAAATGTTTTTTTACCTAAAAACCAATAAATAAAACTCAGGGTAAATTAGTTTTATAGAACATAGGATAGATTGATGAAAAGGTATATAGAATGATAAAGGACAAAAAGATGGATGTAATTATAAACACTTCAGAAAATTACCGACTCGATAGAGTTGTTACTTGCTTAGAGAAAATATTTGATCAGATGGGCGGTATTGAGAGTATCGTAAAGCCCGGGATGAGGGTAGCTATAAAGCCTAATTTACTAATGGCTAAAAAGCCAGAGGACGCGGCAACAACCCATCCTTCGGTAGTTCATGCTGTGATTAAGCTGGTTCAAAGAGCCGGAGGAATTGCTGTCATAGTTGAAAGCCCGGGAGGACCTTACAACTATCCATTGCTTAAAATGGTGTACGCTAGAACCGGTATAGAACAAATTGCGAGTGAAACAGGGGCAGAGCTTAATTTTGACCTTCGAGTGGAAAAAATAAAAAATAAAGATGCAGAATATCTAAAGTCACTAAAAATTCTTAAACCTTTATTTGACGCAGATATTATTATCAACTTGGCGAAGTTAAAAACTCATGGATTTATGGTTTATACGGGTGCAGTTAAAAATATGTTCGGCTCCATTGCAGGACTGGAAAAGTCGGAATATCATTTAAGAATGAATGATAGTGAGTTATTTGCCAATTGTCTTATTGATATATTCCTTGCTACAAAGCCTCAAATTAATATCATTGATGGTATAATTGCCATGGAAGGTGAAGGACCAAGCGCCGGGGTGCCTAAATATATCGGTTGCATTTTTGCATCGAAAGATGCTTTTTCCTGTGATTATGTGGCATTAAAGACCATAGGTGTTGATTATAAAAAGGTCCCACTGATGAAAGTTGCAGAAAAGCGCAATATTTTTGATAAGAATAATGTAAATATACTAGGTGTTGATATTGACAGCATAAAACCGGATAGCTTTGATGTACCGGCTCTCAGCCACCAAAAAACTGGTTCGAGATTTGGTATTGTGCGCTTTATTAAGAGTAAATTTCGTCCTCAGCCGGAAATAATGCATGATAAATGTGTAAGCTGTGGAAAATGCGTCGAGGTATGTCCCCCAAAGGCTGTGACCAAAGATACTAATAAGCAAATTAATATTGATTACAACAAATGTATAAGTTGCTTTTGTTGTCATGAGTTTTGCCCGGAAAAAGCTATTAAAATCAGGAAAAATACTTTAAGACGGTTTTTGGAGTATAAGCGTTTTTCTTAGTAATATTTCATAATTAATAATTTAAAAAGTATGTTATATGGGTATTATGTATAATTATTAATAATTGTTTGTTGTTTGCAATTGTTTTATGGTAATATAATTATCATAATACTTACACATCCGAGGAGAGATCAGATGAAGGTAGAATACATAAATCCTTTTATTGAGGCAAGTCAGTCAGTACTGATGATGATGACGGGTGAAAAACCGGAATTAGGAAAGGTTCAATTAAGAAAATCACCTTTTTCCAGTGAAAATATTGCAGTTATAGTCGGTTTGACAGGAAAAATCAGAGGACAAGTGGTTATCTCCTTTTCCTATGATTCGGCTTTATCAGTTGCGTCTGCAATGATGGGCGGAATGCCGGTTCTTGAATTAGATGAGATATCTAAGAGTGCAATTTCTGAGCTTGCTAATATGATTATGGGCAATACGGCTACAATACTGGCCAGCAGAGATATAGGAATAGAGATTACACCTCCATCAATGCTAATGGGTGAAAAACTTATGATTTCGCCGGCAAACATGCAGACCATAAGTATTCCACTGTTTATAGGAGATAGTAAAAGAATGGATATTGATGTATCTTTAGAAGAAAAATAGAAGAGAAGAATAAATAATCTTTAGGTTTTCATCAGGAGTGACAATGTGAAAATTAATATTGTTTTGGTAGAGCCGGAAATACCTCAGAATACCGGTAATATTGCAAGATCCTGCGCTGCTACCGGGGCCGCACTGCATTTAGTGGGGCCCCTAGGTTTTTCTATAGAAGATCGCTATTTAAAGAGGGCAGGCCTTGACTATTGGAAATATGTCAATTTAAAATATTATAATAACCTTCAGGAATTCTTTGATTTGAATAAAGGAGCAAACTTTTTCTATTGTACAACTAAAGCTCAAAAGTCTTATCATGAAATTGAATACATCGAAGATTGTTTTTTGCTTTTCGGAAAAGAAACAAAAGGCCTGTCAGAAACACTTTTAGAAGCAAATTATGAAAAATGCTTACGTATACCGATGCTGGATAATATTCGATCATTGAATTTGTCCAATTCAGTGGCAATTGTTCTTTATGAAGCACTAAAGCAGGGTGGCTTTAGGGATATGCAATTGAATGGGCATCTTAGCTAAAGAATAAGTGTTAATGTGGATTATATCCGGTATATCGCTTGTATCTGTAATAAATAGGAGGACAAGTCTAGTATGAATGGTCAACGTAAAAGAATAGGTATATTAACCGGTGGAGGAGATTGCCCCGGACTGAACTCAGTTATACGAGCAGTTGTAAAAACAGCTATTAATATTTACGATTATGAAATAATTGGATTCACCGATGGTTACATGGGTTTAGTTAATAATCGTTTTAAAAAACTAGCATTATCAGATGTGTCGGGACTTTTGGACAAGGGTGGAACAATTCTGGGTACAACCGATAGCTTTGATCCTTTTAAAATGATTGTAGATAATGATGGTGAAAAGCAGGAAAGAGATATGAGTGGCCGCATTATTGATAACCTAAAGATGCATAATATTGAGGGGCTCATTGTGGTAGGCGGTACTAATACAATAACTACAGGCTATAGACTGTCATTACTGGGTGTTAATATTATAGCCATTCCCAAGAACATAGACAATGATATTCCCGGAACAGATTTTACAATAGGGTTTATTTCCGCGGTAAACACTGCAACAGAAGCACTTGACAAGCTTCATTCGACAGCTGAATCCCATCATAGGGTAATGCTGCTGGAGGTTATGGGAAGACGGGCCGGTTGGGTCGCATTAGAATCGGGAATAGCTGGAGGAGCTGATATCATACTTATTCCTGAGATACCGTATGATATAAATCTAATAGCCAGAAAAATACTTGAAAGAAAAAAATCCGGTAAGAATTTTAGTATTATATGTGTATCGGAAGGATGTCTTCCTATTAAACAAACTGAAAATATTGAAAATTCTGATATAGAGCAAATAAAATCAGTGCATGGTATTAGTTCCAGTATAGCTACGGAGCTTGAGAAGCTGACGTTTCTTGAGACACGTGTTACCGTGCTGGGATATTTGCAAAGAGGCGGTGTGCCTTCGCCATCGGATAGAATACTAACAACAAGGCTTGGTGTTGAGGCTGTAAATATGGTTGCTCAAGGGAATTATAACAAGATGGCCGGAATAAAAAACAATGTACTTTGCCCTATTGAGCTATCTGATGTAGCATATAAATGCAAGCATGTGCCTTCTGATGGTGAGCTTGTGAGAATAGCAAGAAATATGGGTGTCAGCTTTGGAGATTGACAATAATACAGGAGGCATTTCACTTTTATGAACGATTTTAAGCAAATAACATTAGAAGATATGTATTTATTTACAGAAACATTTAAAAAGATTGAACCTATTGCGTCTGAATTTACCTTTCCGTATCTTTATATGTGGAGAAAAGATTACAACTTTAGTTACACTATTGTAGAAGACCATTTGTGCCTGATTTCCAGATCAAATGTATACGCGCCTTACAGCTTTTGTCCTATTCCGGTAAATGGAATAGATGATGAGCAAAAGCTAAAAAAGTCTATAAGGTTTATTGAAGGATATTTTGAGGAAAACGGAATCTCTTTGCGGTATGCCAGAATCAGTGAAAATTGTATTGATAAACTCAAAACGGTTTATAAGGAGAATGTTACTATTGAACCTCTTGAGCATACATTTGACTATGTATATAACGCTTCTGATTTAGTCAGTCTTGCAGGCAAAAAATTTAGCAAAAAGAGAAATCATATCAGTCAATTTATGCGGCTATACGGTGACTATGAATATGTGCCTGTTACAGAGGATAATCTGGGAGAATGTAAAAGGATACTTGACCTGTGGGCAGACAAAAACGAAACAAACTATGCGCCTGAAAACAGTGAACGATTCGCCTGCTATGAACTATTTAATAACTGGAGCAGGTTCACATCGCTAAAGGGAGCATTAATAAAGGTTAATGGGAAGTTTGAGGCATTTACAATTGGTGAGCTTTTAAATCCGGAAGTCGCTCTAATACACATTGAAAAAGCGAATACTGATTATCACGGACTATATACTCTAATAAACAGGGACTTTTGCATGAATGAATGGAGCGATGTAAAATATATTAACCGAGAAGAAGACTTAGGCATCGAAGGTTTGCGAAAATCTAAATTATCATACAATCCTGCCTTCATGATTAAGAAGTTTTTAGTGAAGGTTATACATTGACTTTGATTTGTAAATTCTATAGTATAAAACTTGTTGAATTATAGAGATAATGTGGGTTGGTATGTTCCAGCCCGTTTTGTGTTTTGAATTTGCAGAACTTTCATATCCAGGTTAATAAACAAATGAATTTGGAGGTTATAACATGTCAAAGCAGCCTAAAATTGCTATAATCATGGGAAGCGACTCTGATTTCCCGGTGGTTGAGGGAAGCTTAAAAGTTCTAAAAGAATTTGGGGTGGATTATACTATAAATGTTTGTTCTGCCCATAGAACACCGGATAAGGCGGCAGAGCTAGCAAGAAACGCTGAGAAAAACGGCTATGACGTAATTATTGCTGCAGCCGGAAAAGCAGCCCATTTGCCCGGAGTTCTAGCGGCTTTCACGGTTCTCCCTGTTATCGGATTACCTATAAAATCCTCTACATTGGACGGGCTTGATTCACTTCTTTCAATTGTACAAATGCCGACCGGCATTCCGGTAGCTACTGTTGCCATAAACGGCAGTGAAAATGCTGCACTTCTTGCCATTCAGATTATGGGAGGAATTTACCCGGAACTAAGAACAAAATTCCATGAGTATAAAGATAAAATTGCAAAACAAGTTGAAATAAAAGATCAACATCTTCAAGAGAAACTGCGAGGTATAGAATAAATGGAGAACCGAATATTCGATTTTAATACTCCTGATGAAGAAAATGACGATATCCATGAAGCCTGTGGCGTTTTTGGAATATCAAACTATAAAGATGATGATTTAGCCCACATAATGTATTTTGGACTTTACGCACTTCAACATAGAGGACAGGAAAGTTGTGGGATTGCAATATGTAACGACTGTGAGATTACAGGACAAAAGGGGGCAGGACTTGTCCCAGAGGTGTTTACAGAAAAAATTCTTGATCGTATGGACGGCACATCAGCTATAGGTCACACCCGGTATTCCACTACCGGCGGTAGTTCAATCGAAAATTGTCAGCCTCTTATATTTAACTATAAGGGAGGAAGAATTGCTCTTGCTCATAACGGAAATCTAATAAATGCAACAAAAATAAGGTACGAGCTTGAGAATAAGGGAGCGATTTTTCAAACTGCTACCGATTCCGAAGTGATTGCCAACTTAATATCACGTAATGGCTTGAAATGTAAAGACCTCGAAGAGGTACTTATTAAAACTATGGATGTTATTGAAGGTGCCTATGCGGTGGTTATCCTTACTCAGAAGAAACTGGTGGGAATACGCGACCCATGGGGATTGCGTCCTCTATGTATAGGCAAATTAGGGAATTCATATGTTCTTTCATCGGAAAATTGTGCTTTTGATGCTATAGGAGCCGATTTTGTCAGAGATGTTGAACCCGGCGAAATCATATATATAGAAGGCAGTTCTCTGAAATCAATAAAAACTAATTATAACAAAGCACATAAGTCCTGCATTTTTGAACACATATATTTTGCAAGACCTGACAGTGTTATAGACGGTGCTTCAATTTACAAATCACGATTAGAAGCCGGACGGTTATTAGTAAAAGAATGCCCGGTAGATGCCGACCTTGTGGTTGGTGTTCCGGATTCCGGAATTACTGCTGCGATAGGTTATTCAAGAGAATCGGGTATTCCTTACGGAGAGGCTCTTATTAAAAACAGATATGTGGGAAGAACCTTTATACAGCCTACTCAAAAACTAAGAGAGCGCAGCGTGGGAATTAAGCTGAATGCTCTAAGAGAAGAAATACAAGGCAAAAGGATTATTATTATTGATGATTCAATAGTTCGTGGCACAACTTCTTACAAAATTGTTCAAATGCTCAAAAACGCAGGAGCAAAGGAAGTTCACATGCGTATCAGTTCACCCCCGGTTTTGAATCCATGTTATTTCGGTATTGACATTTCTTCAAAAGAGCATTTAATTGCTGCAAATTATACCGTAGAAGAAATTAGAGAAAGTATTAATGCTGACAGTCTTGCTTTTTTAAGTGTGGAGAGCCTTTTAAAAACACC
>CAYUZC010000095.1:0-7468 GCA_964449525.1 uncultured Ruminiclostridium sp. | reverse complement strand
CATCGATATGCCATACCGGGCAAATTCGAAAAGAGCATGGACATACTTTGCTCTCTTTTTTGCAATTCATCTTCAATATTTTTCTGATCTGTGAAATCCTCTATTATGCATACATGATTCCCCCCCTCATGATCGAGTGTAAGAGGAGCCACGGTCATATTAACCCAAACTATGGATCCGTCCGGCCTGATAAAACGCTTTTTCATAGAATATCCGTCTATTTTACCTTCATAAAGTAAATCAATGTTGTCAGAATCTGCCTTTAAATCAACTTCGTATGTAAAATCAACCCAAGTAGTACTTTTTAATTCCTGCTTTGATCTTCCCATTATTTCTTCGAATTTGGGGTTTACGTCTATTAGTTTATACTTCTCCACTCCTAAAGCTATACCGACCGGAGATTGGCTGAAAAATGTTTTTAATAGCTTCTCATTCTCTTTTAGTTTTTTATTGACCTCTATTAACTGCACTCTATCTGCCTTTACTAATTTACTGTCTAGTAGTAAGGCAATAATAATTATTACGAGTGATAATGTATATAAGACAGCTAATACCTTGCTGTTTTTAATTACATAGTGTACATATAAAGCCGTTACGGAAAGAATAATCGCTAAAGAGAATAGGTGTATTATTAGAGTCCTAACAGTGATTCTGCTTATTCTTTTCTTATTCCTGTTCATTATGAATGCTCCTTAGTAAAACATAGCTACCCAAAACATTTTTGATGTATTGTATTTAAATAGAATTGAGTAAACCGGTCACCTTACTTTATTACCATTTATTAATTGAATCAAAACAACTAAAAATGTGGTAATCAGATAAATTCATTGTTAGAATTAGATATGGGAGTTGAACAAAGTATTATGGGTAGAACAATTTTACATTGTGATTGTAATGGCTTCTTTGCTTCTGTGGAGTGTATTCTTTCGCCTGAGCTTAAGGATGTACCCATGGCAGTTTGCGGAAACCCTGAAAACCGGCATGGAATAATCCTTGCTAAAAATGAATTGGCCAAGAAATATAAAATACAAACTGCGGAAACCATATGGCAAGCAAAAAAGAAATGCCCTGAATTAGTCTTGGTCCCGCCTCATCATAATGAGTATAAGAAGTATTCAAAAATTGTTAATAAAATATATGAGCGATATACCGAAAAAATTGAACCCTTTGGAATTGATGAATCGTGGTTGGATGTTACCGACAGTGTTCATCTTTTCGGTGACGGTAAGCAAATTGCCGACACACTTCGTAAGGTTATCTTTAATGAAACGGGATTAACTATATCTGCCGGGGTTTCATTTAACAAGATATTTGCAAAGCTTGGTAGTGATTATAAAAAGCCTGATGCTACTACAGTTATCAATAGAGAAAATTTTAAATCAATCGTGCATCCATTGCCCGTTTCATCCCTTCTCTTTGTGGGAAAAAAGGCTGAACAGATCCTTAAAAAGTTATATATCTACACAATAGGCGACTTGGCAAATAGTGATGAATACCTTATAATTTCACAGCTTGGGAAAACAGGAAAGCTGATACATGAATATGCTAACGGAATCGATGACACTCCTGTTAAGTCTATTAATGAAGCCGACCCAATAAAATCTGTCGGTAACGGAATGACATTTAAAAGAGATTTGCAGGGTCTATCCGATATAACAATTAGTGTTAACACCCTTTCAGACACTGTAGCCTCAAGGCTTCGCAAATATGGTTTTAAATGCTCCACCTTACAAGTATCAATTAAAGACCCTAATTTTAAAACAATATCAAGGCAAAAAGCATTGTCATCACCTACATATCTTGCAAAAGAAATCTCTCACCAAGCATTAGAAATTATAAAAGGCTCATGGAAATTAAATGCACCTATAAGAACCTTAACAATCACCGGGACCAGCCTGATTCCGGCCGATGAAGAAATCGAGCAAATATCCCTTTTTACCGACTGCAATAACAATGATGAACGGCAGAGACAGGAGCAATTGGAAACAGCCATTGATAAAATACGCGAAAAGTTTGGCACCCATGCCATATCCTTTGGCTCGGTAATCAATAACTGTTTAGGTATAGCTGAACCCACCGATGATGATTAGTTAACCCTATTAACCCTCAATTCTTCTATAGGCACCTTCCGCTACATTCTTAAGTACCAGAATTGAAAGATATGAAAACGCCAGAATAATGATCAGCATTATTCCGAATACTGCAAAAGTATTGAGCCCAAAAGTGGTTATAAAATATCCTATAGCTGCAAATACAGAAACCAAAACAAAACCCAGAAGCATTGCAATGACAACATTGAAGTTCTGCTTTATAGCTTCCTGCGGATTATTCCATATAAGCTTTGGCCGCTTTAAGTCAATGTAAATACCTACAGCGCTTATAGGTACTAATGCCACAGCAGACAATATTACAGCCATAACGGTTGAAATAAAAGGAATTCTAAAGGATAGCATAGCCATAAATGCAGACAGTACCGCTGCAATGAAGGATATAGAATATCCGGCTAAAAGCTTGCCATAAACCTGTATTTGGGGTTTAACAGGTATGTTCTTAAGAATCCAAATGTTTTTCCCTTCCCTAGAGAAAGTACTGGATACGGCAGGATTGATAAGCACGACGGCTGTTATCAGCCCGGCTACAATCAATGGTAACAAAGGTGTTGACTGACCTTTCTCTATAAGTTGATATAGAAATTGTATATCAGGGTCATTGGCTAAATTCCCTCCGAACATCGGGAGCATCATCAGCAAAGGCGCCATAAAAACCATAACCAATGAATTCATTGCATAAATAGGTGTTCTTAATATAGTTAACCATTCAATTTTGAAAATAGTTAAGATTTGTGATGTGCCCTTATAGCTGAGTTTGGTTTTTCCGGTTGTGGCTCCTGTTTCAAACTGTGCAGTTGCTCCTCTCTGGTAGATGAATGATGCAATAAAATAAACCATTCCAAAAGCGCCAAGGGAAACGATCAGTAGCTTCGCCAAATTAATCATAGATTCATTAAATGTGCCCGAAAGAATCTTTGTTATCCATATTGCGGGTGGAAACGCCCTACCCATGAACTCAATCATTGCGTTACTGCTCTTTAAGAGCTCCATCAACAATTCCTGCTCATTTCCAGGCATTTGGCTTATTAAATAGTTCTGCCCTAAGAATATTCCTACAAGCAGAATTATGCTGCCGATAATAGTTATCAAATCACGGTGCCTGGAACGGCCTACTATATTCATAAGAAACAAAGAAAGAAGTGAGGAAATAACCAAAGGTACCAACGGAATAAACAGAGTGCAAATAATTGCGAGTAGATAGTATATAACACCCATATTCTGGCCGATGCCATATATTATAACCGGTGGAATCATTAGAAAAAAAGCAAAAGGATACTCACCTAATAATACAAGTACAAACTTTGATAAAAAGACACTCCCCTGAGGAAGGGGCAAGCTTGTAAGAAGTTCGGTATCCTTTGCCAAAAAGACTGTGCTCAATATATAGAAAATCCCGAATATCAACACGATAATTCCGGAAACTACTGCTGCCATTGTGAGTACAACCTGTGGCGCATTAAGCCCCAAGCCTCCCCTGTATAGCTGAAGCATCATAAAGGTATATATTCCGATTATTTCGGCCATAGCTATAAGAATAACCAGACCCATTCCTATACTTTTCCATAAAGCCTTTTTGTCGCTTTTTATATTATAAAACAAATTGGATAAACCATATCGTGCATTTATCTGAAGCTTTAATAAACTAATAAATTTACGCATTGGTACCACTTCCTTCTTCAGTCAGGCCTAAGAAGATACTTTCCAGAGAGGAATCCTGTGACTTTCTTAACTCATCCATGGTACCGACAGCTATAATCTTACCTTTATTTATTATCCCGATTCTGTGACATAACTTTTCAGCTACTTCAAGTACATGGGTTGAGAAGAAAACGGTGTTTCCGTTAGCACAATGAATATTCATTTCCTCTTTTAGTAGATGGGAAGCTCTTGGATCGAGACCGGTTAAAGGCTCATCCATTATCCAGAGTGGTGGTTGGTGTAAAAGGGCCCCTGTAACAATTATCTTTTGCTTCATACCGTGTGAATAACTCTTTATTGGCTGCCCGGCGGCCTTCTTCATTTCAAACATATCAAGATATTTATCAATGCGCTCTTTTCTTATGTCAGAAGGAACCTCATATACATCCGCAATAAAATTAAGATATTCTATTCCTTTAAGTCTTTCATAAATATCATGAGTATCGGGAACAAAGCCCATATTCATTTTTGCTTTAATAGGCTCTTTATCGATATCAAAGCCTGAAATAGTAATTTTGCCATTATCTATCGGTAAAATCCCTGTAATCATTTTAATTGTAGTTGTTTTACCGGCACCATTCGGCCCTAAAAAACCGAATATTTCTCCTTTTTTAACTGATAGCGAAATATTATCAACAGCTTTTACCTTACCTTTTGAGTATGTTTTAGATACATTTTGTATAGATAACATTGCATGCACCCTCTCATTTGTATTAGTGTTCTTAACACCTTACATTATTTAGTATAACTATTATCGGCTAAAAATAAAAGTCTTTTTGCAAGCTGTGTTACGTCCGTAGCAATAGCTTCACTTCTTATTCTTAATGTCTCTCCATATTCCAAAGATAATAGGGACTAATAAGCTTATTCCACCTGATATCAACCATTCATTGAGCTTTAATGGGACAGTCCCAAAGACAGGAATCATAAAAGGCAAATATATTACCCCTAGCAGCAAAGCTAACGAGCTTATAACGGCAAGAACTAGATAAATATTAGAAAATAGCTTAATTTCAAATAATCCGCGGGTTTCGGACTTGCACTCAAAAACATGAATTAATTGTGAAATAACCAGTGTTACTAGTGCTGCTGTCCGGGCGGTAGCAATATTTTTACTGTTAGCAAACACTATAAGGAAACTTGCCAGCGTCGAAAACGCTATTAATATACCCCTTATGGCAATTACCCAAGAAAGGCCATGGGCAAAAATACTTTCATTAGGGGATCTGGGTGGTTTATTCATTATTTCCGGTTCACCGGGCTCAAGGCCGAGTGCAATGGCAGGCAAACCATCGGTTGCAAGATTTACGATTAATATTTGTGCAGGCATCAAGGGTATGGGTAAGCCCACCAATGAGGCCAAAAACATGGTAAGAACCTCACCTACATTACAAGACAGTAAATAACGTATAAACTTTCGTATATTAGAGTAAATATTTCTGCCTTCTTCTACTGCCGACACTATACTGGAGAAATTGTCATCCATAAGAATCATTGCCGCAGATTGGCGGGTTACATCAGTTCCTGATATTCCCATGGCAATACCGATATCAGCATCCTTTACTGCAGGCGCATCGTTAACCCCGTCCCCGGTCATGGCTACGATATGTCCCTTTTCCCTATATGCTCTGACTATTCTAAGTTTATGCCTTGGATATACCCTCGCATATACTGTGGTTTTATTGCAAACATTCTCAAACTGTTTGTCAGTTAATTGGTCCATTTCAGCGCCTGTTAAAACCTCATCGCCATTTCGGTATATATCAAGGGTTGAAGCCACTGCTTTTGCGGTTTCTTTATGATCCCCGGTTATCATCACTGTTTTTATTCCGGCCATTCTGCATCTATAAACAGCTTCTACCGCCTCTTTTCGGGGTGGATCGGTCATTCCCGCAAGACCTATGAATACCATTTTCCCTTCTAATTTATCGCTCCAAAGTTGCTTTTTTTCAACGGTTCTATAGGCAAAGCCAATTACCCGAAGGGCCATTGCGGTCATTTTTCTGCATTCCTTCATAACGTTTTCATGTTCATCAAAAGTCATTTCTCTTTCATAATTGCCAACCAATATCTTATTGCTTTTCTCGAGTATTACCTCCGGCGCCCCTTTTGCGAAAAGAAAGAGTTCTCCTTTATTTGTTCTGCATACCACAGACATTAACTTGCGGTCAGAATCAAAAGGGATTTCCTTTACCCTTGAATAATATGAATCTGTTGCATTCTTGTCCATTCCTGAATCTATGGCGGCTCTTACTAACGCTACCTCAGTGGGGTCGCCCTCTATATCAAGAGTGTTCTTTTTTTTGCTCTTAACTTGCACAAGACGCGCATTACCGCAAATGAGACCTGTTTTTAAAAGAAGCCTTAACCCAAAGGCTTTATCTTGTTGTATTTCTTTTCCCTTACTAACTATAAACATCTTACCCTTTGAATTTTTTTCTAGGTTATATGAGTTTTTCCCGGCATAAGCGGATACTACTGTCATACGATTTTCGGTTAGAGTGCCTGTTTTATCTGAGCATATTACAGTTGCACAGCCCAAAGTTTCAACGGCCGGAAGCCTTCTTATCAATGCATTACGTTGGACCATTCGGCGGACACCAATGGCTAATGCTATGGTAACAACCGCGGGCAGTCCTTCAGGCACCGCCGCAACAGCTAGGCTAATTCCGCCCAAAAGCATTTGTACTATAGGTTCTCCCCTTAATATGCCCATAAGAGCTACCACTGCACATATGATAAGGCAAAAAGTTACTATTATTTCCCCCAGTCTTTCCAGCCTTTTTTGTAAAGGGGTTTCCTGGGTTCCTGCCGACACAATCATATCGGCTATTTTGCCCATTTCTGTTTCCATCCCGGTTGCTATTACAACAGCTTTTCCGGTACCGTTGGTTACCAGGCTTCCCATATACAGAAGATTTGTATTTGAAATCCCATTCTGTCTGTGATTCCTTTTATTTATTTCACTTTTTGATGCCGGCACTGATTCACCGGTTAGCATTGATTCGTCTAAAAACAGAGAATTACCTTCTATAATCACGCTATCTGCAGGTACACGATCCCCAGCTTCAATGACAATCAAATCTCTCGGTACAACCATGTCGGCTGGAATATCCTTGATTAATCCGTCACGTATTACTCTTGCGTGAGGAGCCGCCATATTCATGAGAGCTTCCATAGCTTTTTCGGTTCGCATTTCCTGGAAAAAACCAAGAAGCCCATTAAGAATAAGGATAACCAGTATTGCAATGCCTTCGCTGTTCTCACCCATAAAAAAAGAAATGACTGACGATACTATAAGGATAATTATCATTAAATCAGTGAATTGAGATAACAATGTTTTCAACCAAGATTTCTTTTTTCCTTGCTTTAAAACATTCTTGCCATAGACTTCAAGATTTTTAGCCGCATCGGACTCGGTCAGTCCATAGATGTTTTCTTTTATATCATCGAATACCAGTGTACGTTCCAAAGCCTCCACAATACCACTCCCAAAAAATAAAAATAGGACAATCTATTTTATTCAGGTCATAAAGGGAATAGTACCTCACGTTCTTATGGAAAAGGTTTATAGAAGTTATCCGCTGTAAGGATATAATTATCCAAGAAATTCCTCATCAATCAACAGCTCTACAGGGCAATGGTCAGAACCCATAACA
>CAYUZC010000094.1:0-7561 GCA_964449525.1 uncultured Ruminiclostridium sp. | reverse complement strand
ATAAGAATTATTACCGGTAAAACCTTTGATAAAATTACAAAAGTATCTCCCATTTAATTACCTCATAAATATTTTGCCGTAGTTTCGGCAAAGTAATGTAGTTTTTTATATACCCTGTCATTTACTGTCCCAGCAGGGTATGTACCGTCAGGAAGTCTGGCTCCGGCAGGAACACCGGTCAAAAGTTCTATTCCTTCATCCACCGTCTTGATAGGGTATATGTGAAATAAGCCTTTTTTGACTGCTTCTACTACTTCGTCTGACAATACCAGATTTTTCACATTCTGATGAGGTATTATAACCCCTTGCTTACCGTTAAGTCCATTAATTTTACATATTTCGAAGAAGCCTTCAATCTTGAAGGTAGCACCACCTATTGGTTGAATAAACCCAAGCTGATTCACTGATCCAGTTACGGCAATGCCCTGATAAACAGGTAAATCAGATAAGCTGGAAAGAATGGCAAACAATTCGGTGGATGATGCGCTATCCCCTTCTATTCCGCTGTAAAGCTGTTCAAAGCATATGCTTGCTGCTAGTGATAACGGTATTTCCTGGGCATACTTCTTACCGATATATCCGCTTAGAATCAATACTCCTTTTGAGTGTGTCGTCCCACCCGTTTCTACCTCACGCTCTATATCTAGTATTCCGGTTCTCCCCATATAAGTAGCCGCAGTAATACGGCTGGGTTTTCCAAAGGTGTAATCGCCCAGATTAATAACCGCAAGGCCATTTATCTGACCTACTACATAGCCATCGGTATCTATTAACAGAGTTCCCTCCCGGATAAGCTCCAGTAACTCTTCATCATATTTGTTTGACCGCTTCTTTTTCTCTAGGAAAGCCTTCTTTACATGTCGGTCGGAAACTATGGAACTCCCCTCAATATTTGCCCAGGTACCGGCTTCACCCAGAATATTTACAATTTCTGAAAAACGTGTAGTAAGCTTATTTTGGTCCTGCACAACCCACGAACTGTAATTGACGACCTCAGCAACCCCCGACCTGTCAAAGTGTTTTACACCCTCTTTGTTGCAATAGGCACCTATGTATTGGGCAAGGCGCTGCACATTTTCGTTGTTCCAATCCATGTGCTCGTCAAAATCGGCTTTAATTTTAAAATGTTTCTTAAAATCCCTGTCATAGTTATAGAGAAGATGATATATTTCTGAGCTTCCTACAAAGATTACTTTTACATTTATAGGTATTGCTCCGGGCTTTAAAGCAGATACTGCAACAAGTCCCATTTGTTCCTTAATATTCTCGATGATTATCTGTCTTGTTTTTAATGTTCGCTTAATTGCTTCAAAGGATTGGGGATTAGAAATGACATCATTAATCTGAAGAATTAAAAAACCGCCGTTGGCCTGATGAAAAAGACCCGGCTTTATTAAAGTATAATCGGTAATCATCGTTCCTAATTCATTCTCGTATTCACATCTACCCATCAGGTTGTAGAAAGTAGGATTATAATCGACTATTACAGGGGCTCCGTGAAGCCGGCTGTTATCAACAAGAAGATTCACCTTATATCGTTCGTAGGGATTCTCTTCTCCGCCCTTTTTCATCATTAAAAGATGATTCAATACGCTCTGCTGTTCATCAGCGTAATGTGGCTCAATAAAATGTTCTATGTTTTTGAGTATGTCTTCCTTGACATCTTCTAAGTATCCGATAACGAAAGGATATCCGTTGTATTTATTTTTAAGGTCATCAATATGTATACCAACAGCGTAAAGAGCAATTTGATGCTCCCATTCCTGTACAGCATTCTCAGCATCCATCTCTACTTCTCTGATTTTTCTTATTGTATCGGATGTTTCTGTTTGGAGGGCTTCTGATGATTTTGACAGCTCGATTTTAATCTCTTCATCCAAGGCTTTAAAATCTTCCTCGCTTAAGGGTTCGCCATCAATAATTGGCATAAAATATACACCGGAATTAGCGAGTTTTACCCTGAACCCACGTTCTGCAGCTTCATCGCTAAGTTCTAATACAAACTCATCCTTCTTATCACGAAATACTTTTAATATCCGGGAACGTTCTTCTTCGTATTCATCACCGTCAAAAGCTTTGGAGATTTCCTGCTCAATTACCTTTACGAAATCCTCCATATCTTTCTTAAAGTCTTTACCCATGCCTGCCGGCAAATTTATTGCTTTTGGCCTGTTTGAGTCCTCAAAATTATATACATAACACCAATCATCCGGTACAGGCATAAATCGTGCTTGCTTTTGAGCACTATCAAGTGCGTAACGGGTTTTACCTTCTCCGGATTCTCCTGCCATATAAAGATTATATCCGTCGAACTGGATATTAAGAGCAAACTCCGTAGCCTCCGCCGCCCTTTGCTGTCCTATCAGCTCTCTTGACGGTGTAAGTAATGAAGTGTCCTGAAATTTGAAAGCGGAAACATCGCATTTCCTTCTTAATTGGTTTGTGCCAAGTGGTGCCACTGACATAAAAAAACACCCCCCGTTATAGTTAATATTATCTTATCTACCACAATGATAAAATATGAAACAAAGGGGGTGTTAACTACTATTAAATTTTTATTTTATTAGGCAACTTAAGTAAAAAGTTTATAGTAAATTTTCAACTGCTGATTTTTCAATCGCAAGACCTTTGGTATACCTCTTCATAAATTGATCAAATCCTTCTACATCTTTAGGATCAGGATCAACAGAAGCTCCTGCTTTCCCTTCAAAAATCTTATTAAGAAAATCTGCTAAAGATTCGTCATTTCCCTTATTAGCCATATATGAAGCAAGTAAGGCTATGCCCCATGCACCGCCTTCACCTGCGGTCTCCAGAATGGAAATAGGTACTGTTGTTGCTGCAGACATAATCTTCAAGCCTACATCCTTAGTTTTGAAGAAACCTCCATGCCCACGTATAACATCAACTTTAACAGCTTCTTTTTCAAAAAGAATATTTAAGCCTGTTCGGAGAGCGCCCAAGGATGTAAATAAATTTACACGCATAAAATTGGCTAAGTTAAAGTTAGAATTCGAGGAGCGAACGAATAAGGGACGACCTTCCTCGAAATTAGTTATATGCTCGCCGGAAATATATCCGTATGATAGTAAGCCGCCACAATCAGGATCACCTTTTAAAGCAGCTCCCAGTAGAGTGTCATACAGTTTTGGCTTAGTGACTTCCATTCCAACAGCTTTAAAGGCCTCTGCAAATAAAGAAATCCAAGCATCATAATCAGATGTGCAATTGTTTGAATGCACCATGGCTACTAGATTGCCATCAGGAGTTGTTACTTGATCTATTTCAGAATAAGCTTTTGATAGCGCCTTTTCCAGTACAATCATAGCGAAAACAGATGTTCCTGCAGATACATTTCCTGTTCTTACTGCAATGCTGTTGGTGGCAACCATACCGGTCCCCGCATCTCCTTCGGGTGGGCAGAAAGAAATACCAGCTTTAAGATTTCCGGATGTATCTAAGAGCTTAGCGCCTTCGGCTGTCAGCGTTCCTGCTTTTTGCCCGGACAACAGAGTCCCCGGTAAAATATCCTCAAGCTTCCAAGGATAATTATTCTGACTGATTTTTTCGTTAAACATATCTATCAAGTTTTTATCATATTTTTTGGTATTTAGATCAATTGGAAACATACCGGAAGCCTCACCGACACCTAAAACCTTTTCGCCGGTTAATTTCCAGTGAATATACCCCGCTAAGGTGGTCATGAACGAAATTTGAGATACATGCTCTTCATTGTTAAGAATTGCCTGATAAAGATGAGCAATACTCCATCGTTGTGGAATTGGATAATTGAATAAAGATGTTAATTCTTCCGAGGCCGCGCCGGTTATATTATTTCTCCAAGTACGGAAAGGCGTCAACAGAGTATCGTTCTTATCAAACACCATGTATCCGTGCATCATAGCACTTATACCAATAGCTCCCACTGAATCAATAGTAGTATCATACTTTTCTTTTACATTCTCTGTCATGTCCCGGTAACTGCCTTGAAGTCCCATCCATATTTCATCAATACTGTAAGTCCATATGTTATTGATATATTTGTTTTCCCAATCATAACTACCGGATGCAATAGGAAAATTATCTTCACCTACCAGAACAGTTTTTATTCTGGTTGAACCCAGCTCAATTCCTATTGCTGTTTTACCGCTCTTGATAAAATTCTTGATTCTTTCCACATCATTACACATACACTTATCCCCAATTCCTTTATATTACTTTACTACTTCAGTTTTACATTAGCATTATGCTAAATAGGCTGTCAATATCTAAAATATAAACTATTCTATTGTTTTAATCAAATTATACATATAGATTATAATCTCACCCACATAATAAGTGCATCCTCATCATTGTCGGAATAGTATTTGTAACGCACCCCGGATGAAACAAATCCAAAGCTTTCATATAAAGATATGGCAGTCCTATTACTTACTCTTACCTCTAGGGTAGCGGCAATTATCTCTAATTCCTTTGCTTTATTTATCAAAGCGTTAATAAGAGCCCTGCCATAGCCTAATCCCCTATAATCCTTGTGAATAGCAACATTAGTAATATGAGCCTCATCTATAATCTTCCAAAAGCCGACGTAACCCACAATCTTTTTGTTGACCTCAATGATAAAATAATGGGCATTTAAGTTGTACAACTCGTCTTCAAACATACTCTTGGTCCATGGGATTCTAAAGCAGCTATTTTCAACTTCCAATATTTCATCCAAATCTTTTGGCTCCATCAAACGGATTGAAGGTCTATCGTGACTCATAAAATTCCTCTCAAAGCTTATTTTTCATTAGTTTTCTTTAATCTTTCAGCCTGTGACTTTCTAAGATAAAAAGGCTCCAATTCAAAAGCATTTGATATTTTATTATTATGATAAGCTTCCTCAGCCAAAAGTGCTGTAGCGGATGCTCTGGGGAAAGTCATCGCTTGTTGCGGGCATACTATTCTATCACCCAGAGCATTTTTTATTTCTGATAAGTGAATGTCCACCGCATCTCCAAGAACCATGATATCTTCGCTCATATCCATTGCTTTGTTTATCCATTCTTTTAATGTAATTCCCGAATCAGGTTCAATTTTATCCATAATTCCGCCCGATTTATGGTAAAATGCCGTAAAAACTTGTTTGTTCCTTGCATCCAGCATTGGTGATATTATGCCTTTAAAGTCGGGCATGGAATAAGCCAGAGCATCCAGTGTCGGTATTCCGCAAGCGGGTTTTTGCAAGGAATAAGCCAATCCTTTAATAGTTACTACTCCGATTCTTAATCCTGTAAATGAACCAGGCCCTATAGAAGCGGCAAAAAGGTCCACCACTTTCATCTCCTTGTCCAACATTGCAAGAATTGTTTTTATCATAGGCACTATTTTTTGAGAGTGAGTTTTACCATGCCTCGATGAGATCTCAGCAATTACCTTTCCATCCTCAATTAATGCACAGGAGGCAGTAATGCCTGATGTATCAATAGCAAGAGTCAGCATTTGATTACCTGCCTTTCGATAAAAATAATACGGCTGTCCGTCTCCTTATCATCCCGCTCTAGTCTGATATGAATGGTGTTTTCCGGAAGGATATCCAGAATCCTATCACCCCACTCAATTATGCAAATAGTATCATCGTTGAAGTATTCTTCCCAGCCTATTTCTAGAAGCTCGTCCGCTTCATTAACCCGATATACGTCAAAGTGATTCAAAATCCATTTACCGGTATAGGAATTAACCAAAGTAAATGTAGGGCTGGTTATCGGTTTGCTAATACCAAGACCTACGGCAATTCCTTTTGTAAGAGCCGTTTTCCCGGTTCCCAGATCACCTTCCAGGCTTATAGTATCCCCGGCCTGTAAATCCTGTGAAAATTTGCGTCCCAGCTCAAAGGTTTCCTTTTCCGAATGTGTTTTTATTTTAATTATTTCCTTTGGCATTCATTTACCCTTCTTGGTTTTCATAGACTAGCTGTCCGTTAATAAACGTCATTTTTACCTTACTTGAGTAGTCTAATGGATTTCCTGTATATAATACCATATCCGCATCCTTGCCAACTTCAAGACTGCCCAAACGATTATCAAGCTTGATGCACCTTGCCGCATTTATTGTAACCGCCCTTAATGCCTTCTCAGGTTCCATCCCTTCCCTAGCTGCAAGAGATGCGCTGAGCATAAGGTGTTGTATCGGAACACATGGATGATCCGTCATTATTGCCACATCAATACCAGCCTTCGACAAAATCCCGGGCGCTTTCATTGTTTGGTTTTTAAGCTCAATTTTAGACCTGTCGGTAAGAATAGGCCCGACTATGACATTATAGCCGCTCTCTTTTAATATATCTGCCACTAGCCACCCTTCGGTACAATGATCCAACGTCATATCCAGATTAAATTCTTTTGCTATTCTTATCGCTGTAAATATGTCATCCGTTCTGTGGGCATGTGCCTTAACCACCAATTCCCTTTTTATTATCGGAATGAGCGCATCCAGCTTCATGTCAAATTCCGGCTTGTCATTTTCTTCTTTGTCAGCTTCATATTCTTGCAGGGCTTCCATATATTCTTTAGCTTTATATAATTGTTCCCTTAAGAGCGCGGCTGTAGCCATTCTGGTAGTAGGAAGCTGATGTTTCTCATTATATGCAGTCTTAGGATTTTCCCCAAAAGCGATTTTCATTGCGCAAGGCGCTTTTATTACCATTTCATCTACAGTCCGGCCATAGGTTTTTAATGCCGCAAATTGCCCTCCGATTACATTAGCACTACCGGGGCCTGTAATTACTGTCGTTACACCATTTTGCAGTGCCTCCTCAAAAGCCCTGTCCTTGTGATAAATGCCGTCTATCGCCCTTAATTGAGGGGTAATAGGATCTGTCATTTCATTAACATCGTCGCCCTCAAATCCTACTGAATCCTCAACCATACCTATATGGCTATGGCTGTCAATCAGTCCAGGAATAAGAACCATACCTGATGCATCGATTACTGTGTCGGAGCTTGAGATAACAGGCATATCGGTCATATCACCAATCCCCGATATTCTGCCACCTTTTGCTGTTATAAATCCATTGTCGTAATTTTTATCTGCCATAGTGTGAATATTTACATTTTTAATAAATAGCATACTGCCTCCAAATATAAGCTCATTTTACTGTACAAAAAACAGGTGTTAAACCTGTTCTTCATTATACCATACCATAATTATAGATTATATGAAAAGTGTACATCTTATCAGAAATATGCAATCTCATATAAGAAAATTGCCCTGCTACCGCAACGGCAACTTTCCTGATATTCACGAGCTCATAATAAGAATAATGCGAACTAGCGCCGTCATTCTGAACGGAGCACAGTGTAGTGAAGAATCTTTTGCGTTAAACAGAGGAGCGGCTGTACCTGTTGCGATTTAGCGCTCCATGCCAACATCCTGTTTCTAGTCGCGCCCGCTACGCAATCCATGCTTCGCTTTAAATCGCAACAGGTACAGTCGCTCAGTAGCGTTTGAGAGCGCCAGCAGTTACTATCAATGTAACATATGGCACTTGATCTGTTGAACCATATAAAGCGGGTGCCGC
>CAYUZC010000093.1:0-7573 GCA_964449525.1 uncultured Ruminiclostridium sp. | reverse complement strand
CTCCCCAGGAAAACGCTAACACAATTCTGGGTGTTTTCTCGGGTGAAATCAAGGGTGCTAGGCGCAATGCCGTTGTTTTAAACGCAGCAGGAGCGTTAAAAATCGGCGGTAAAGCATCAAGCTTTAAAGAAGGAATAGCTTTGGCTAACAATCTTATTGACAGCGGTGAGGCGGCAAAAAAACTTGCCCAGCTGTGTGAAATGTCAAATTCTTTTTAGGAGTTAAAGATGAATAGCAAGTTTTCTGATGCATTGATTGCACGTAAAAATGCCGGGTTTATTCCGGTAATCCCCGATATAAAATACAAATCTCCCAAGGAGGGGGACTTACTCCTGGGGAGAGATCCTTTAATATTGGCAAAAAAATTAGTCGGAGCAGGCGCACCCGCATTATCGGTCGTAACCGAGCAAAAAAATTTCGGCGGTTCGATAGATCTCTTAAAAAAAATTGCAGAAGGAACTAACGTGCCTATCCTTCGCAAGGATTTTATTAATAGTATTGATGATCTAATCCTCACAAAAGACTCCGGTGCTCAGGCAATTCTACTCATTTGTGCCATGTTGCCCTTTGATTTGTTGTCAAGTCTATATAATAAAGCTTTAAGACTTGGTTTGGAGCCTTTAGTCGAGGCCCGGACAAAAGAAGAATTGTACTTTACTAAAAAGCTTGGTGCAAAGCTGGTAGGAATAAACAATCGCAATATTCTCGAGCTTGAAAGGGATAACGGAACAGTTTCCGCAACAATATCACTGGCTAAATACGCACCAAAGGATGCCATACTGATAAGTGAAAGTTCAATCCAAACTCCGGTCGAGGTACAGGCTACAATTAAAGCCGGAGCTGACGCGGTTTTAGTAGGAACCGCAATCCTACAGGCAGAAAATCCGGCCTCCTTCTACCAGGCTCTGAGCAAAGGAACAGGAGATTATTTTAATGCGCGACATTAAGATTAAAATATGCGGATTAAAAAATGAAAATGATGTCCGGCTATGTATGAGACTCGGTGTTGATATACTGGGCTTTGTTACCGAGTATCCGTTACCGGTTCCCTGGAATCTTACCCGTAACGAGACTTCTCTGTTATTAAAGCTGATACCACCTTCACATAAAAGTAGTATAGTTACAGGCGGCGCTCCCGAGAAGGTTATCAAGCTAGCCCATGAGCTTCGTCCATCTTTTGTACAGCTTCATTACAAGGAAACTCTTGAGGATACCATCATTATTTGTGATGCACTTAAAAAGCTGAATATTGGTGTTATTAAAACAATCCCCCCCAAAAAAGAAGACCTCATGGCACAATTCGGAACAACAAATATAGAAACAATA
Source organism: uncultured Ruminiclostridium sp. (assembly GCA_964449525.1). GTDB lineage: Bacteria > Bacillota > Clostridia > DSM-8532 > DSM-8532 > DTU059. The sequence continues at coordinate 6,247 of CAYUZC010000093.1, read as the reverse complement.
GTAAAAATGCTTTGTAAAACCAATGTTTTTGCCTTGCTTGCAGATTCACGTGTTCCGGACAATTCGTCTGAAAAAGGCTCCGAGCTGAACTTAGAGTTCTGCTCAAAGATAATCAAGCTTTCTACTAAACCTGTAATAATAGCAGGAGGGATAACTGCGAATAATGTCTGCAACGTAGTCCTGAAGACAAACGCAGAATTTATTGATATTATGACGGGAGTTGAAATAACCCCCGGGGAAAAAGACCCCCAATTACTGTCCCGTCTGTTGTCAAATGTTCACAGCCTTTGAATAAAGCCTCTTATACTGTCCGGTTGCATTTATTATTAATGCAGCCTTTTTTGTAAATGGCTCAAAGAAAAATAGGAACACCGAAAGACCGTGAAACAGAGAAAGACCACCAATTTAACCACAAAAGCCCGACGAGCGCTGTTGAAAATCTCGTGTTTGTATATTACAATTGTAATATTACAAATGTAGTATTACAGAGCCTTTATATCTAATAAAGATTAACGTGTGGTATTTCTATTATAGATAAATACAGGGGGGAAAAGATGGATAAAAAGCTCCGTCTTCTTAAGATTATTCTTTGGACATATATCATTCTATGCTTTATAATAGCGGGATTAAACTACAGTTATGCTAAGACGGCACCGGAATCAACTGCAAAAATTATTGAATGGATTTGGCACTTTTACGAAAACTGGGTTAAAACTATTTTTATTATTGTTGCCAGTTTTCTGACAATCGGCATATTAAAAAAATCAAATCGTACAAATATGAGAAAAAGGAATTTGATAGGATTCATATTAGCAGCTCTCGTTATACATATCATTTCCCCTCTGCTGCTTAATAATACTGAGTTGTATTTATTTGCAATGCCTCTTCCATGGACTACTACTCCGCTACAGCTTTTATCTGAAAACTCCCCCTTTTATGCCAGCAGGTTTCCGCTTTGGGGTGCAGCCGGAATAAGCGTTGCTTTAACTTTTTATGTATTTATGAGTATAATTGTTTTTATAGGTACTTTACTATTAGGCAGACGCTGGCAATGCTCAACAATATGTCTTTTTAACGGTTTTGCTTCCGAAGTGTTTGCACCTGCTTTTCCTCTGATTGGGAAAAAGAAAAAGGTCAGTCCCAAAACATTGAAAACGCTAACCTTCCTCAAATGGTTTTTCTTTATACTGGCAATAGCATTTACGATCTACTGGTGCTTAGTATTATTTGGTGTCACAATATCCGGTAATTACATTACAATCGGCAAAATTGAAACCTATAAATACTTAAGCGCAGAATTATTGATGATGATGTTTTTCTGGATAGCTTTCATTGGCAGAGGATATTGTTATTATTGTCCTTTAGGAACTTTATTAGGTCTCTTGGGAAGAGTCTCCGGACAAAAAATAAAGACAAATAATACAAAATGCATAAACTGTAATCAGTGTAATCTGGCATGCCCGATGGAAATAGATATTAAGAGCCAGGCCTTAAATGGCGAGCCGGTGACTTCGCTAAGATGTGTAGGCTGCGGTCATTGTGTGGACGTATGTAAACCTAAAACCTTATCCTATACAACATCATTTTTAAGTCTTATTTCAAGGCAACGCAAGCTTTAATCAAGCTTCAAGCAAACCATAAGCAAATTTAAAGCAGGCTTTACTAAGAGTTCCGATATTTTTCTTAATAAAGCCTGCCTTTTATCTAATAATAATTAATATAACCTTTAAACCGGCTTATACCCTATCAGCCAAACGTTTTTTTGGCAATTCCGGCAGTACGGAAAAATGATTCCGATAAAAAATGAATAAAGAGATTATAAGAATAACCGCCATACCAATAAGGGAGACAGTCTGCAAGGTAGCAAATTCCCCCTTAAACCCTTCCGGTGATTTTAAAAATTGATAGATTCCAAAATAAGCCCAGGCAATGGGAAGGGGAAAGATAGCATTGTGGATTTTCATAAGTATAACGATTAAAAGAAGTATCGCAACTACCAACATAATAATGCCCCAGGTCTCCTGAGTCAGCCCGAAGCCTGACCATTCCAACTTTACTAACCCGGCAGCGACATTTACGACTGTTGCGATAAAAAGCCATCCACCGTAGAGACCAAAGGTCACAGGCAATAACCAACGCTTACCCTCACGTATTTCAAAAAGCTTCACGTTAATCAACGCTAATGTGATTACAAAGCCAAGTATGAAGATAACAGAAAGCTCAATCATGACAAAAGAGAATAACACAATCCATCCAATATTGAGGATGCATGAAATTCTGAAAAGGTTCGATATTTTTTCTACAGCCCTTCGGTAATACGGATCATCCTTCTTTATAATCATCACAAATATTGATATCAAAAGAAATGAGTAGATAACGCTCCAAATGCTGAAGGTGGATGGGCTTGGTGTAATCAGGGTAACATACATGTCTGAAATTTGCTTCTGTGTCAGGCCATTGATTAGCCCTATAGCCCCTAAGGTATTAATAACCAACGTTACGGCCAGAAATATTAAATTAATCCATGCTTGTTTAGCTTTATTCATAGCAATCCTCCTATTTTGTTTATGATAAAAAATATTATTGCTGCTTTAGCGTCTTTCTTACCCTATCTGCCGCAAGTTTCCCGGTAAGAACAGAAACAGGAAGGCCGGATGGGCTGAAGGTCCATTGTCCGCATTGATAGATATCAGAGATGGGAGTTTGGACTGCTTTTGTAATTTTTTTAAATTGATTTACCGAAGGTAACACCGCATTTGTAAAAGACCATCCGGTTATCGCGCCTTCTGAATTATTGGTTTCTCTTTCGATTGTTAAGGGAGTAGCGCATAATGTAAAAAGTATCATTTTTTGAATACCCGGGAACAGGGATTTATCAAGCACACTCATTATCTTTTGCGTACAAAACTCCTTAAACTCCTCGTAATGGCCAGTCTCTGAAATGCGTTTAACCAAGCTGTAATCCAAAAGTGTACTGATGATTAGTCCGGTTTTTCCTTCAGGTGCAAGAGTTTTGTCCCTAATAACAGGACAGGATATTTCATAGGTCGTGTATTCAAGGTAATCTTCTATCCAATGGAATAAATCATCCCGGTTGCCATTGACACTTTCCTCCCAGCCAGTCATGGATGATAATCCCTTGATGCTCGGCGTATAAAACATATGGGCACCACACCGGTCATGAAAATAGCTTTCGCTTTGGTCCACCCCAAGAAAAACCGTCAGAATCGAATCACCTCCTATACTTTTTTCCGAAAGTATGCGCTGTTTCTCAAAGCTTGATGTATTCATACCTTTTGTTACGCTATACAATGTCTTTTGATTTGCCGCCCAGATTAGCTTCTTATACTCAAAAACCTCTCCGTTTTCCAGCTCAACACGGTGATTTCTCGCATCCACATTAATAACACCTGTTCCGGTCAATATCTCGCCACCTGACATCCGGATATACTCCGTAACTTTTTTTGCAAGCACACCTGTACCGCCAATTGGATAACAATAGTCCAGGTAAAGGCTGAAATAGCTTAAGGCAAAAAATGTGGGGGTTTCTTTAAAAAAGTGTTGTATTATCATATCAATTAAAGCAGTGTTTTTTGTAAATCGGTATAGATAGGATTGAATCGGTTCATCAAGACCACTCGCTTTCCGTATATTAACCCGGTACCTGAAAAACCACGGAAGCAAAGTTTTTGTAAGATACTTCGAATCCATTTTTTCCATAAACAGCGGATTATCAATTCCATAAATCACATCCATATAACCCATCACTTTACGAATCTCTTCTTTGATGTTATCTAGGTCTGAAGCATTATCCGGAAATATTGATGTGAGCATATTCATATAATTATCTAAGCTGTCCTTTGATTTTAGCGCCATTGATTGATTCCCAATTCCAATCGTTACCTGGTTTCTTATAAACTCAATATCAATTCCCAAATTTTTGAGCATAGGAAACAGAATTCCTGAATTTTCAAAAGCGCGGATACCGGTATCAAAGGCAAAACCCTTGTGCCTGAAAGTCTCCACCAGGCCTCCGGTTTTTTGTCTTTTTTCACATAGTAATGTACTATATCCATAGCGACACAGGTAAGCCGCACTTGTCAGCCCGGCCAGACCTCCTCCGACTACGATTACATCATAATTTTTATTCATAACATCACCTCTTCGATAAAGGCGACAACATCTTTGATTTTTACAGCCTCACCCTTTTCGAGTGCGCAAATACAACGAGCCTCAAATTTTTTGAGCTTTGAGGGTTCCGTTGGTGACTTTGTCCAACACTTTTTTGCACCTATAAAATTACCAACCGCCACGCGCCGCATAATACCCCGAATATCGGTTGAATTACCCCCGGCGCAGGTTGGATGCTCGCACAACCTACAGCGCATCGCTTCTCGCATCACACTTCGCTCTTTGTCATCATAGGCTTCATAAAGTCTATCAGCGGTAAAAGGCTTCTCTACAAACCTTACGAAGTTTTTCATGTCATCATGAAAGACAAAAGGTTTTTGTCCCAGCTTTTTTAGCAGAGCATTGGCTGCTGTGAGCCCTGATGTAGTAACTGTAGGGGTTCCGGTACCCATAACAGTAGACTCACCGCAACAAAACAGGTTATCCCATTCGGTCCTTGTGTGAAGCCTTTTAAACATATGCTGCCCCAGCATCTGCTTCGGCCCTGCTACGGCACCTCCATTTTTCATGTTGTATCGTTCTATAGTCTTTGGAGTTGCAACCTCTGCATAACGCACGGCATCTCTTATATTCGGAAAGCGCTTTTCCAATACTTCAATAAGCCGATCCTGCTCCTTTTTTTTCTTAAGCGAATAAGCCTTTTTATCAAGGTTATCCCAACTTTCAAAGGTCGGACCTATGGCAACAACAGTATGTTCGTCTTGGGCACAGAGGGTTCTGTCGTCAATACTCAGGATATATGCCGTTATCTCGCTTTCATCGAGTTTTTCGGGATTTCCAACCAGCATTTCTATCGGAGAAGTGTCCTCCGGTATGGCATGGCGGTCAACCACTGCATATAAAACAACGCTTGGATATGTAGGGGCCTGCTTTTTAGCCCATTCTCTTTTCTTATGAGTGCTGTTAGCAGGATCAATCAGCTTGCCGTAAAGATTCCAAACCGTTCCGGAATAAATTATATTGGGTGCAAATAACTCGCTACCATCATCAAGCTTCACGCCAGCGGGCTTTCCGTCCTTAAACATCAGAGATATGACTTCCTTTTCAAGGAGCATGTCGCCGCCATTCTCTTCAATGACCTTTTCAAGCTTGCCCGGCAGAAAGAGAGTCGAACCTGCCGGGTAATAGCTTCCGCCGACATGATTATCCACAAACATAACAGCGGCCAGGACGGCAGGAGCCTCGTCCACTGTCGCATAACAATAGGTTGAAGTTAATTTATCGAAGAATTTAAATATCTCAGGATCAGTAAAATACTTTTTCAACAGTTTTTTTGCGCTTTTATTCAGATAACTCAAAAATCGGATATAGGAGACAGGATGTTTTAAAATGCTTTTCAGTGCGGCTTTCCGATCTGTTTCATCGGCAGTGGTATAGGATGGATTCTCCACCATTACATGCCGGTACATTTTTAGCATATCATTATAAAAGCGCTTTATGTTATTCTTTTCATTAGGAAAAACCTCAGCAAGCTCCTCTGAAAACCTTTCAACATCCGGCCAGAATTTGATTCTGTGACCTTTATAATTAACGCAATACAGTAAATCATGGCGAATCATATCAATGGGCTCTTCTAGGCAATTAAAAACAAAGCGATGGGCATTAAATCCCGCCTCACCGAATCCGTAAAGCATAGCTGAACCCTGATCAAATGTCACATTACCTCGTTTAAATACACCGCATGAGCCTCCCGGTTGATAGCTTTTATCTATAACAGCAACTTTCAAATGGCGTTTTGCCAGCAAACTTGCTGCGGTGAGGCCTGAAAGCCCACCGCCTATAACAATCACATCATAATCCATTAATTGATCCTCTCTTTTGCTTCGAAAAATATGCTATTTTCTCTAAATCAAATTAGGCTCATTTTTCCGTGTTGTTTTTTAGCTCATCTCTGATTTTACGGTACATAATAATAGGACCATCGCCCGGAACAAGTTTCTCACCTGACTTCAATGCGGATGCTTTGGGCCTTTGTGTAATGACTACCCGTTTATCTTGTCTTTCAACCATCGTATTCGCGAACTTTCCTATGTATGCAATCAAGCTGTTAAGTAAC
>CAYUZC010000092.1:0-7592 GCA_964449525.1 uncultured Ruminiclostridium sp. | reverse complement strand
GAAAGACTCGGATTAATGCTTCCGCTGGCTAGTTTATCATGTGAATATAAGAATCCAGTCAAATATGGTGATTCAGTTTTAGTAAAAACAAGACTAATAAAAACAACACGTGTGCGTTTAATCTTAGGTTATGAAATTTACGCAGAAAATAAAGATCTTTTATGCGGATTAGGAAGTACTGAGCATGCTTGGACAGGGAAAGACCTAAAGCCTGTCAATATATCAAAATACAAGCCGGAAATCTTTGAAAAACTCTCTCTATTGTTTAAGAATACTTCAGGAGAATAATTTTTATGAACATTATTTCAAAGAATATACCAAACATCTTAACAATCTTTAGGATGGCCGCTGTACCTGTATTTATTGTATTTATGCTTAAAGGAATGATATATCCCGCAATAATAGTTTTTCTTCTGGCTGAAATTACTGATGTTTTGGATGGCTTTATTGCTCGTCGCTATAACCTTATAACAAAGTTTGGGAAGATTGCCGACCCTATGGCTGATAAAATGATGCAACTTTCAGCATTATTTGTATTTTCTATAGAAAACATGATTCCGAAAATTATCCCTTGGCTTGTTCTGTTTAAAGAATTATTCCTTCTTATTTCAGGTATCTATTTAATAAGAAAAAATATTGATATGTCTAGTAAATGGTTTGGTAAGCTAACCTCGGTAGTATTGTTTATTGCAATTATGCTTGTATTTTTTGGTGTTCCCAGATATATAACAGATATCATCTTCTGGATATGTTTAGCTATGACTTTATTCGCTGCTTTGATGTACATAAGAAATTACTTCAAACAGGTTAAATCTACTGATTTAAAGATTGATTTAGATTAAACTGGTATTTTAATAAAGAATGAAGAAAAGAGCGGGAGCTAAAGACCCCCGCTTTTTTAATTTAATCACAGCAGCCGCCATCTTTATTGAAGAACAAGCAGAGGAAAATGAGAATAAAGAATAATATTGTGCAATCGTTATCACCACGTCCACAATTCCGCATTAACGGCACCTCCTTTCAGGTAAGATTTAAATTACCCTACTGTTAATCGCAGCACTTGTTGTCATTATCACATCCGTTGCAGAACAGGAGAAGGAATAGGATAATAAACATTAATACTTCGCAATTGCCGCCAAAAAAATTACTTCCTCTTAATCCGAACATATAAAAACCTCCCATGCCTTTTGAACTCAATATATTCTATTCTAAATAGTATCAATGGGTTACAATACAGGTTCTATGTTTTCGTATATATGAATAGTATTAAGTAGCTGACAAGACCGTTATCAGGGGGAATTATTGTGGAAGAAAATTACAGAGATAAAGTTTCCTCAGGCTATTTTACAGGCATTTTAAAGTCAGTGGCAATATCGCTGACAGTAACCTTTATAATACTAATAATCACTGCGCTATTCCTTTGTTTTACTGACTTTCCCGAGATATATACTTTTCCATCTGCAATAGCAGCAACAGTTCTTGGAGTTTTTGCAGGAAGCTCATTAGCTGCTAAAAAGAATCCTTGTAATAGCCTTATATCAAGTCTACTGACAGCATTTATATATGCTGTAGTTTCATTCATAATCGGTAGCATATTAGAAAGAAGAATAAGCTTTACATTAAATACTGGACTCTTTGTTGTGATTTCATTATTGACAGGTGCTATTGCAAGCATTCTGGCGAACCGTACTAAAAAGAATAAGAATTACAGTAATAGTTCTCCCGGTTTATTTGATAGAATAAAAAAGAAGGGAAGCAGTTCCAGATACCGTTTTAACAGCAGGAAACTATGATATCATTATATTGTTTTTATGAGCTTATTGTACTATAATAATAATGGCAAGAAAAATCTCATATCTTGTCACTTTTTAATAAAGGATTTGCCCGTTTATATTTTTTCGTGCAAAGAAGGCCATGTTATATGATTCATCTTTATACAGGAGACGGAAAAGGTAAAACCACTGCAGCAATTGGTCTTGCAATAAGAAATTTAGGCTGTAATGGCAGGATACTGTTTGTTCAGTTTCTAAAAAATAGTGAGACCGGTGAATTAAATATATTAACAGAACTAAATGGAATTACTTTCATTAGACCTTTTATGCGACATAAGGGATTCATATTTAATTTAAAAGATAAACAGCTAATGGAAATAAAAGAAGACATTGAAAAAGGATTTCGGGAGATTATAGCTGTTATTACCGATAGCGAGTTTTCCCTTATAGTTTTAGATGAGATTTTGGATGTTATAGAGATGGGCTTTTTATCTTCAAATGATTTAATAAATGTTTTTGATAAATTTTCCGAAATTGAATTTGTTATAACCGGTAGAAAAGCTACACAATCTATAAAAGATAGAGCAGATTATATTACTGTAATGAACAAAGAAAAACACCCTTTTGACAAGGGAATTAATGCCAGAAAGGGTATAGAGTATTAAATTACGAAAGGCAAAAATTACAATGCGCAAAAGAAAACTTAATGTTAAAAGATTAATTACTGTATTATCAGGTTTAACCATTATTATTTTGGTAGCAATAATGGTTACGAATAGCAATAGATTTAACATAGCAAAGGAAAGTCCGTCACCAACCGCTTCGACGGTAACACCTGTTTCAACCCCACCAACTCTACCTGAGCCATCCGACACACCTACAGAAACAGTTTCGCCAATTCCCGAAGAAACAAAAGCACCTGATAATAGCCATGTTATCCGAACTGATTATGAAAATTTTTCACCAAACGAAGTTGGTGAAATACCTGTTGTAATGTTTCATACTTTTATCGAAGCTTATGAGGAAAATACAGAAATAGAATACACAACGACATTTTCAGAGTTTGAAGTGCTTTTACAAACACTTTATGATAATGGATACAGGCTTATTAGTATGGCTGATTTTATTGATTGCAATATTTCTGTGCCCGCAGGCACAATGCCAATAGTTTTTACCTTTGATGACGGGACACCGGGTCAATTTAATTTAATTCAAGAGGGCGGAAGCTTAAGGGTTAATCCGAAATCAGCCGCCGGCATTATGGTCGCCTTTAATGAAAAGCATCCTGATTTCGGTCTAAAAGGGATCTTTTATGTTAATATGGATGTAGGTGATAACACCTTTAAGGGTGAGGGCACTTTAAAAGAACGTTTTGAAATTCTTCAAAGTTTAGGATTTGAGCTGGGTACTCACACATGGGGCCACATTAAATATTCAAATCCTGAAAATAATTCCGCTCAAAAAATACAGGAGAGTTTAGGAAAAAATCAGGAGAAAGTCAATGAAATTTTGCCCGGTATGAGGTTTTATTCATTAGCTCTACCTTATGGTAGCCAACCTCAAGACAAAAGTCTGTGTAAATATTTTGAAAGTGGTTCATACAACGGGATTGAGTACAAAAACGAAAGCATAATGGCAGTTGGAGCTAATCCATCGGTCCCATCTATTAGCAATAATTATAACAACCTTTATGTTCCAAGAATCAGAGCACAGGGCAGGGTAGCGGTAGATTGCGATCTTACATGGTGGATTTCGAGAATGACATCTTCTCGTATGTTTATTAGTGATGGAGATCCTTTAACAATTGTAGTACCTGAAGAAAAGTCTGATACAATTAATACAGAAAAGCTTATTGATAAAACATTAATTACATATTAGTTTTTCCTAAACAAATGGGACCGACCTAACCTTCTGATACAATGTAGCAGGGTGATTAATTCAACAATATTCATGGGAACATTGATTTATGTTGCAAAATGATGTAAGATAGATATAATAGTTTCCAATTTACATTATTAAGCATAGGCATTGTACTATTATCCCGATCCGGCAATATATTTTATTATTGGGTTGTGATTTTTTTAGTATGTTGATGCTTTTTTATATGTTTATCGCATAATGACTATGCATAGAAACTATTAATATAATGAAAGGAGGAATGCAAAATGTCAGTTGCAAAGGATATTAAAAAACCAACAGATGACTTGGATGTAAAAAGAAAAGCCGTAAAACTCGTAGTTGCCCACCTAAGAAAAAAGATTACAAAAGAGTATATGGGTATACAATATCTTATTGGTTGGCTGGATGAAATGGATGAACTCCTTATGAAAGAAGAGTTTGACCTCAAGGAATATTATGCAATGAGGAAACAATTGAATAGTGTCGTCGAGAGTACTTTTGATGAAGAAATGCGAGGTAAGATAAGAAATTCCTGGCATAGCTTTGGAAAAGCATTGGATAAAAAAGCAAGACCTTATTAAAAGCCTCGATGAATGAAATCGAGGCTTTTTTATTTAGCTCTATTAGGTAAAATGCTCTTCAGTGATATCAAGCAAATAAGCTTAAATACTGAAGAGCTTTTATTATTTAAAATTTATTTATTATAAAATTCCTACCCATCTTTATTTGTTCGATTACACTGTCCTTTGCAGGACCGCCCGGTATTTTTCTCTCATTAACACAGGTTTTCAGGCTTATTGCATCATATATATCATTCTCAATTTTATTAGAAAAGTATTTGAATTCATCCATATTCATATCATCAATGCTTTTGTTTTTTCCCAGGCAATATGCAACCATACGGCCGATAATTTCATGAGAATCTCTGAATGGGATTCCTTTTTTAACTAGATAGTCAGCCATATCTGTTGCGTTAGTAAAACCGCCCTTAGCAGCATTATACATAGTGTTCTTATTTATTTTCATAGTATCCAGCATTTTTGAAAATATAGGGAGGCAGAGCTTAACTGTATCAACAGTATTGAAAATAGCTTCCTTATCCTCCTGCATATCCTTGTTATATGCCAAAGGTAGACCTTTCATAGTGGTAAGAAGGGAGAGGAGACTTCCGTAAACCCTTCCTGTTTTACCTCGAACCAGTTCTGCAACATCAGGATTCTTTTTTTGAGGCATAATAGAAGAACCGGTACTGTAAGCATCATCAAGTTCAATAAATGAGAACTCGCCTGAGCACCAAAGAATTATTTCTTCGCTGAATCGTGATAAATGCATCATTATTATTGACAGACAAGAAGCCAGTTCAATTGCAAAATCTCTGTCGCTGACTCCGTCTATGCTGTTGGCTGTTATATTATCAAAACCTAATTCAGTGGCAACCATTTCTCTATTGAGAGGATATGTCGTTCCGGCAAGTGCTCCTGAACCCAAGGGCATATAATTCATTCTTTTTACGCAATCATCAAGCCTTTCAATATCTCTTTTAAACATTTGAAAATATGCCATGTGATGATGGGCGAGAGTAATAGGTTGTGCCTTTTGTAAATGGGTATATCCAGGCATTATCGTATCAAGATTTTCCTCGGAAATTCTAAGAATAACACCAAGAAGAACCTTCAGCATTTTCTTTAGCTCTACAGCTTCATCTTTAAGATACATTCTGATATCCAATGCAACCTGATCATTTCTGCTTCGGCCTGTATGAAGTTTTTTTCCTACATCACCGATTCTGGAAATAAGAAGGGTCTCTATGTTCATATGAATATCCTCGGCTGACACCTCGAATTCCACATTACCATTCTCAATATCCTCGAGAATTTCAAACAGGGTTTTATATATCAATTCGGCATCTGCAGAGGGGATAATTCCGCAAGAGCCAAGCATCTTAACATGTGCAGCACTACCAAATATATCTTGTCTATACATCCTGCCGTCATAGTGTATTGACGAGTTAAAATCATCCATTAATTTATCTGTATTCTTAGAAAATCTACCGCCCCAAAGCTTCATAACAAATCCTCAATTCTAAATTAAATTAATACACTGCCAACCATATATAGCTGACAGTGTAATTATACTATTATTAATCAATCTTTGATATTGTTAAGTTTCTTCATGTTGGCCTGAACCTTGCAAGGTAAACCAAAGAGATTAATGAAACCCTCCGCATCTTTTTGATCATATACATTATCCTCACCAAAAGTACATAGTTCTTCACTAAAGAGAGAATAAGGTGATGTGGTGCCTGCCGGAATAATATTGCCTTTATAAAGTTTTAACTTAACTGTTCCGGTAACAAATTTCTGTGTGGAATCAACAAATGCTGAAATTGCTTCACGAAGAGGAGTATACCATTGTCCGAAATATACAAGCTCAGCAAATCTTTGTGCAACAAGCTCCTTGTAATGTGATGTATCCCTGTCAAGAGTAATATTCTCCAGCTCTTGATGTGCGGCATACAGTATTGTTCCGCCGGGAGTTTCATAAACGCCACGGGACTTCATGCCTACAAGACGATTTTCAACAATATCGATTATACCAACGCCATTTTCTCCGCCTAATTTGTTTAATGTTTTCATAAGATCAATAGGAGATAGCTTTTCACCGTTAACCTTAACCGGAATACCTTTATCAAATTCTATTTCTACGTAAGTAGGGTTATCAGGTGCCTTTTCCGGCGAAACTGAAAGCATAAGCAATCTATCATAAATAGGTTCATTTGCAGGGCTTTCAAGTTCAGAGCCTTCATGGCTTAGATGCCAGATATTTCTGTCCCGGCTGTAATTGCTACTTTTGCTTACAGGTATGGGAATATCTCTTGCTACTGCATAATCAATCTCTTCATCTCTTGATTTTATATCCCAGATTCTCCATGGAGCTATTATTTTTAAGTGGGGTGCGAGGGCTTTAATTGTAAGCTCAAAACGTACCTGATCATTACCTTTACCAGTAGCGCCATGGCATATTGCAGTAGCGCCTTCTTTTTCGGCAATCTCAACCAAACGCTTTGCAATGATAGGCCTAGCAAAAGATGTGCCAAGTAAGTATTTACCTTCATAAACAGCCCCGGCTTTAAGTGTTGGATATATAAAATCCGTAATGAATTCTTCTGTAAGATCTTCAATAAAAATCTTGCTTGCGCCGGTTTTTATAGCCTTTTCATTTAAGTGATCCAATTCTTCGGCTTGCCCGACATCTGCTGCAACGGCAATAACTTCTGCATCATAGTTTTCTTTCAACCATGGAATAATGATAGAAGTATCAAGACCTCCTGAATAGGCAAGTACGATTTTTTCCTTACTCATTAAAAATCTCTCCAATCTGTGCTAAAATAAGGTTATAATTATTTTTTATTAAGGAACTAAAATGTTCCTGTCACTCGGTTGTAATTATAAATTACGCTAACGGGTGGTTTTTATAATTATACAATATCGTGTATAAATATGCAATACCTTGTATGGAAAATGTATATTTATTATTAGTAATATTAATTGAGGTAAACACATGAGAATATTAGGAATTGATCCCGGTTTTGCTATAACAGGCTTTGGGGTGCTCGAGTACATAGGTAATAAATTTTCAATAGTTGATGTCGGTGCTATTACTACAGAGGCCGGTCTTGAATTATCGGACAGATTATTGACATTAAGTAATGGTCTCGACGAGCTCATCACGAAATACAAACCGGAGGTAATGGCCGTAGAGGAATTGTTCTTTAACACAAATGTTAAAACGGCAATTAAGGTAGGTCACGGCAGGGGAGTAGCACTATTGGCTGCTGCAAAAGCCGATATCAAGGTATATGAATATACGCCTCTTCAAGTAAAGCAGTCTGTGGTTGGTTATGGCAGGGCAAAAAAAGAA
>CAYUZC010000091.1:0-7609 GCA_964449525.1 uncultured Ruminiclostridium sp. | reverse complement strand
TTGCGTTTCTTGTGAGTGTATTCTCTTATTTGAACCTAACCAACATGTTCCAATACCGTAATGCCATGCTGCCAGTATGATATTTTCTGTAGCGGCACTTGCATCTTCAACCATAAAATCAAAATTTTTATCGCAAAAAACAGCAATTATAGCATAGGCATCTTTAATAAACTTACCGTATTTGGTTATTTCGGTTAGCTTTTCTTTAATTGATTGATCCGTTACGACTACAAATCGCAATGGCTGAATATTATGTCCGGATGGAGCCAACCTTGCACAATCCATAATATCCATAATGACTTCATTGGGAATTTCTTTTTTTAAATACTTCCGTACACTTCGTCTGGTTTTCATTACCTCAATTGTATCCATTTCTACCCTCTCTCATCTTTTTTTCTATTTTTCTTCCCGGAATAATTTTTATCATTATTTTTCTTTGAACTCATGTTTTTCTGGCTTCTATTGTCATTTTTCTTCTTTTTTGCTGTTGCACCGATATGCTTTAGTAAGCGATCCTTATCATTTAGGGTTTTAGATCTTATAAGCTCCGGTTGCTTCTTTTCACTTTTATTGTCACTTGTTTCATCTTCATCAATTATAATAAAATCTATCTGTCGTGCTTCTGTGCTCGCTTTAACCAACTGTACATTCACCTTGTCCCCTATGCGGTAAATTTTCTTTGTTCTTTCACCAATAAGACATAGCGCACGTTCATTGTAATTATAATAATCATCATCCATTGCACTTAATCTTACTAACCCCTCAATTGTGTTTTCCAGCTCAACAAACATTCCAAAAGCAGTGATGTTTGATATCGTACCCTTAAAATTCTCACCAACTTTGTCCACCATAAATTCGGCTTTTTTTAAGTCCTCACAGTCTCTTTCTGCATCTTGTGCGGCTCTTTCTCTTTCAGAACTTTGCTGGGCTATACTGTGTAAAATTTCCTTATAATGATTGAGTCTGCGGTCATCAAGTTTACCGTTAATTTGCTCTTTCATAATACGATGGATTATTAAATCAGGATATCGACGAATCGGTGAGGTAAAATGTGAATAATACTCTGCAGCAAGACCAAAATGCCAATCATGAGTATCACTGTACCTGGCTTTTTGCATAGACCTCAGGATTATCATATTGATTGCTTTTTCTTCAGGTTTTCCTTTAATCTGATTTATTACATCCTGTAATGCCTTAGGATGTACGTCACGATAACCCTTAAGCTTATATCCGAATGTACCCAATATGATATTTAGATTCTCCATTTTTTCGGGATCGGGATCTTCATGAATTCTATATACAAAAGGTATGCCAATCCAATAGAAGTGTTCAGACACAACTTCATTACAAAGTAGCATAAATTCTTCTATTATTTTGTTTGCTATAGTCATTTTATAACGCTTTATTTCAATTGTTTTTCCATTTTCGTCTACTATTATTTTAGCTTCATCAAAATCAAAATCCACAGAACCTCTGAGCCTTCTTTTTTCTGTCAGAATTAAAGCCAGTGCCTTCATATTTTCGAAATCTGCCACATGCTCCTTATAACGTTCTTTAAGCTCGGCATCATCCTCTTCAAGGATACTAAAAACATTTTTATACGTCATGCGTTCATCAATATGAATAATACTCTCAAATATCTCATGATTAATTACATTTCCGGTTGAATCAATATTCATGACTACACTAAAGGCCAAACGGTCATCATTTGCGTTTAAGCTACATATGTTATTAGAAAGTTCCCGTGGTAGCATTGGTATTACTCTATCAGGAAAATATACGCTCGTACCTCTCAATACGGCTTCATTATCTAATTGTGTTCCTTCCCTTACATAATGTGTTACATCGGCAATATGGACACCTAATCGGAAGTTGCCGTCAGATAATATTTCGATAGATACGGCGTCGTCTAAATCTTTAGCATCTTCTCCGTCGATTGTGACCATTCTGAGGGATCTTAAGTCCCGCCTGTTTCTTGCTTCGTCTTCTGAAACTCTCATGGGAAGTGACTGAGCTTCATGAATTACCTCATCCGGAAATTCATAAGGTATGCCATATGCACGTATTATCGACATGATGTCAACACCTTTTTCATCTTCATCCCCGAGTATCTCTATTATACGGCCTTCAGCATTTCTGTTTTTTACCGGCCATTTTGTAATCTCTACTACAACCTTTTGGTTTTTTTGTGCACCATTTATCAAATCTTTAGGTATAAATATATCGCCGGAAAGACGTACATGATCAGGTGATACAAACCCAAAATGTTCACTTCTATCGAATTTTCCGACAATTGTTTTATTAGCATGCTTAATTATACTTATTATTTCGCCCTCTTGATGCCTGTCACCAGAAGATTTGCGACTAAGTCTGGAAATAACTCTGTCTCCATGCATAGCTCCATTTATTGAATTAGCAGGTATAAATAAATCCTCTTCTCCAAAATCCGGTAACACAAATCCAAATCCCTTTGCATTGCCCTGAAATTTTCCTACAACAAGTCCCATGCGTTCAGGAACCCCATATCGTTCCTTCCTTGTTTTTATTATTAGTCCTTCTGCTTCCATTTCTTCTAAAAGGTTTTTCAGAGATATCTTTTCTTCAGCCGGAACATCCAGTACCGTAAATAATTCGTCATATTTCAAAGGTTTATATGCTTGATCCCTCATAAATAGGAGAATACGATTTTTTCTATCGTCCATTATTTCATTCATTTTTTTCTTCCTTCTGTCTAAAAATTAAGACGGCAGTGGCCGTCAATGCTTTACAGACATATTATTTAACCTTGAGCTAATAAGTATACTTTTATTTTATAACTCACTATAGTTCTAATTCTTTACTTATTTCCTTGAGTGCTTCAAGAGATATCTTTATGAACTCCTCAAGGGTTAAGTCAATTTCAGTACATATAGCTATTTGTTCACGATTCACACCTCGGGCAAAACCCTTTTGATGATATTTTTTCATTACAAAATCATCATCTATATCTTTAAGCTTTTTACTGGGCACAATTAGTGCACAAGCTATAATTAGGCCGGACATCGGATCTGCACAGTATAGGGCTTTATCTATCTTTCGCCTGCGTGGAATATTATTTATGGGATTGTGTGCACGAACAGCATAAACAATAGTATTATCAAAATTTAAAACCTCAAGTATATCGGCTCCCATTTTACCATGTTGAGTCATGTCACCATTAATTCTCTCATAATCAATATCATGAACGAGCCCTGCCATCCCCCATAAGTCAGCGTATTCATTAAATCGAATTGCCAGCTTTCGCATTATTGCTTCAACGGCCAAACTGTGTTTCATTGTATTCTTATTCTCAATCCGTAGTTTTAGCTCTTCCATAGCCCTGTTGCGATCCAATTGCAATTCCTCCCTTTATAAACACTTTATTTAATTATAACAAAAACTAATCCTACTGCAAAGACAAAAACCCTGCATAAATATAAATTTTGTCTTTCTATTTTTATAATATACGTTGCATCGTAACGAATTCTTAGATACAATACTCCTTATGGGTCAGCCCATGCCAGTTCGCAAAATCCTGGCAAGGTGAAAACCTTATCAAAACTACGAAGTTCCGGTTGCTTAGAACATAACCGGTGTTTGTTCATACAAACAAAAAAGGAGTAAAATGAAATCATCCCCAAAATTTTTAGTTCGGTCAGCATTAATAGCAGCAATATATGCAGCGCTCACTGTTTTATTTGGATCTTTTGGTTACGGACCAATACAATTCCGTGTTGCAGAAGCATTGACCGTTCTTCCCGCAATAATACCTGCATCAATACCTGGTTTGTTTATCGGATGTATCTTGGCAAACTGGATTGGTGGATTCGGTATTATTGATATAGTCTTTGGTAGTCTTGCAACCTTGCTGGCCGGTATATCAACATATTTTTTAAGAAAACACCGCTTTCTATTTCCATTTCCCCCTGTTTTATTTAATGCGATAATTGTAGGATCATATGTATATTTACTATATGATAATAGTTATTCAATGATTCTTACTATGGTTTTTATAGGAATATCTGAATTAATAATCTGTTACGGATTAGGACTGCCCCTAATAGTATTTATTGAAAAAAACAGAGTTTTAAAAAGAGCTTTAGGTTTTAATGATTAGCAATAAACAAATATAAGGTATTTTACTATATCACTATTTTGTTTCTTTTACTTTATATGTGGTAAATATTTTTTCGACAACTTATTTTTGCTTAAGGAGTAACAGATGAGACTAGTCGCTTTAGACCAGATTAATGGTTCAGAAGTTTTAGGTAAAGCTATATTTGATATAGACGGAAGAAAATTATTAAATTCTGGAGTATCATTTAGTCCTGCAATAATTCAAAAGTTATACGAAAAAGGAATTTCAAGTTTATATATTGATGACGATTTATCTGAGGGTATAGAGGTTGACAGTCTTTTAAGAGAAGAAACCAAAAACCAGGCCAAGTTCATTGTTCGTGAAGAAATGCACAGGTTATCACATAATAATACAATTGACTATTCAAAACTTAGTGGTGTAGTTGATACAATCCTTGATGAAATTCTTTCACGTAAAATTGAAATGGTGAACGTTAAGGATATACGTATGCAGGATGAACAGACTTTTGCGCATTCAGTTAATGTATGTGTGATGTCAATTGCACTTTCCACTAAACTTTCACTTACATTTCCAAAAATAAAAAGTATTGCATTGGGTGCTTTACTTCATGATATTGGAAAAGCTCTGCTTCCTCCTTCACTCCTTAACAAAACCGATGCTTTAACTGAATCAGAACTACTTGAAATGAAAAAGCATCCAGTTATAGGATATAATCTTATTAAAGATAACCCTGATACACCTGCAACTACAAAAGTATCGGTTTTAATGCATCATGAGCATATTAACGGAAGCGGATATCCGATGAGCCTTCCTGGTGATAAAATCCATTACTCAGCTCGAATACTTACCGTTTGTGACGAATTTGATGCCGCTATAAATGACAAAAAGAATGATAAGCTATTACGAACAACTGATGCTGTTGAGTACCTGATTGGTGCTTCGGGTCATATTTTTGATAAATCAATAGTCGATGAATTCATAAAAATGATTCCTATTTATAATGAGGGAAGTATCGTTCTTTTAAGTAACGGTATTATTGCCATTGTAGTCAAGAATAACCCTATAAACCTTACCCGTCCAATTGTCAGAGCATTTTACGATCCAAAAACTAAAACAAAATACAAGAAGGTTCATATTATTGACTTAAGAAACGAACTATCAATAAAAATCTTACGAGAAATCAAATCAAATATTAATGAAATAATTCATTAGGATGATAAAAAAGACGCATTCATTACTAAATGCGTCTTTCGTTTTTTATTCTAATAATCCATTCCTACTTTTAAGACTTGCATTTCCTCAGGTATCATGTAGTGCCTTTTCTTTGATAAAACTCCATATAAGGCTTTTTCAAAGTTTTCTGTCTTAATACAACATGTTTCCTTGATAAGTTTTCCAAGTAGATAAATATTTGAATATGTTTTATTGCCAAATTCATTTGCTAATTGGGTTGCCGGTATTTCAAATACCTTTATGTCAGTCCTTTTGGTCTTAGCATTAACCATTGAACTATCAGCTATTATTACTCCACCCGGCTTAACCCATTTTTCAAACTTTTCCAGCGAAGGATTATTCATTACAATCAAAGAACTGCATGAATTCAAAACAGGAGACGCTATAGCTTGCTCAGAGATAACTACCATACAATTAGCCGTACCGCCCCTCATCTCCGGGCCATATGAAGGCAAAAAAGATACTTCCTTGTCTTCGAGCATACCGGCATATGCTAACAATCTTCCTGCAGAGAGAATACCTTGACCACCGAATCCTGCAATTATAATATCATTCGGAAACATAAATTAAACCTCCAAGTCTTCACCGACAAAAACGCCGAGCGGATAATGTGGAATCATTTCATTTTCAATGCGTTTTAGAGACTCAACAGGATTAAGTCCCCAGTTTGTAGGGCAAGTGGACAAAACTTCTATCATTGAAAATCCCTTGCCGGCCATTTGCACCTTAAATGCCTTTTTAATAGCTGACTTGGCCTTTTTAATATTCTTTACATCGTGCAATGACACCCTTTCGATATAAGCAGGTCCTTCTAATGTTGCCAGCATTTCGGAAACTCTTATGGGAAAACCGCTATACTTACCATCTCTTCCATAGGGAGTTGTTGTTGTAACCTGACCAACAAGCGTTGTCGGTGCCATTTGGCCTGATGTCATACCGTATATGGTATTATTAATAAATATAACTGTTATGTTCTCTCCTCTGGTAGCAGCATGGACAATTTCCGCTGTACCTATAGCCGCTAGGTCTCCGTCTCCTTGGTAGGTAAATACCACATTTTCAGGTAAGCTTCTCTTTACTCCGGTACCTACGGCAGGAGCACGCCCATGGGCTGCTTGAATCATATCACAATTAAAATAAAGATAATTATTATAGGCACAACCTACCGGTGAAATTCCGATAGTTTTACCTTCGATTCCCAGTTCATCAATGGCTTCTGCTACAAGTCTATGAGCAATTCCATGAGTACATCCGGGACAATAATGCATTGGTACATCACATAATGCATGGGGTGCTTTATATACAATTGCCATTACAGCTCTCCTCTCTTTATTGCAATTTGCAGATTTTTAGCTGTGTTTTTCTTTAATCTCCATAACCTTCGTCATAATATTATCTACTGTAGGAATCATACCACCCATTCTTCCTGTGAAGTATACGGGTTTTCTTCCATCAACTGTAAGCCTTACATCTTCAACCATTTGCCCTGCACTCATTTCAACTGTTAAGAAAGCTTTTGGAATATCCATAACCTTCTCGAAAGCTTCAACCGGGAATGGGAATAATGTTATAGGTCTAAGAAGTCCTAACTTGATACCCTGTTCAGCAGCTTCTTTTATAACTCCTTTGCAAATTCTTGCAACAGAACCATATGCTACAAAAATTATATCTGCATCCTCACAATTATAAAGCTCATAACGCTGTTCGTTTTCACTGATTAGTTTATACTTATTTTGAAAACCAATATTCCATTGTTCCAAAACAGCAGGATCAAGATGAATTGAAGTAATCATATTATGTTCACGCTTGTTCTCATGACCATTTGCTGCCCAGAATTTATCAAAGGTCTCAGTTTTTTCTTCATCACGGAAGTTGACAACCTCCATCATCTGGCCCAGTAC
The DNA here is from genome assembly GCA_964449525.1 of uncultured Ruminiclostridium sp. Lineage (GTDB taxonomy): Bacteria > Bacillota > Clostridia > DSM-8532 > DSM-8532 > DTU059. The sequence continues at coordinate 358 of CAYUZC010000091.1, read as the reverse complement.
TCCATCCCCAAGAATCATTGTCATTACACGATATCGGTCAGATATATTAAATGCTTCAACCGTCATATCGTATAACTCCTGAACACTGGCCGGAGCTAGTACTACCATATGATAGTCCCCATGTCCGCCACCCTTTGTGGCTTGAAAATAATCGCTCTGGGAAGGTTGAATTCCGCCCAAGCCCGGGCCACCGCGCATTATATTTACAATTACTGCAGGAAGCTGTGCTCCGGATATGTAGGAAATCCCTTCCTGTTTCAAGCTAATACCGGGGCTCGAAGAAGATGTCATAACACGCTTTCCGGCACTTGCAGCACCGTAAACCATGTTTATTGCAGCAACCTCACTCTCGGCCTGC
>CAYUZC010000090.1:7354-7761 GCA_964449525.1 uncultured Ruminiclostridium sp. | reverse complement strand
TCGATGTATTTTTGTTCTAAAAAGCCATCCTGACCGATGACTGATGGCATTTAATAACAACAATCATTTGTTTTTCTTAAAATTTTGATTAGTTATTTTTTTAAGTAGTTCAAGAGCAAAATTACTCCCGCTTTCACTAATTTTATAATGTGTCCATTTCCCATCCTGACGGCTTTCAACAACTCCTGACTCGCATAAAATCTTCATATGGTAAGAAAGTGTGGATTGCGCCATATCTAGCCGATCTAGCAAAATACATGCGCATTGTTCACCGGCTTGAAGCAACTCAATTATCTGTAAGCGTTTTTCTTCGCAAAAGGCTTTAAATACCTTTGCCTGATCCTCATATGAAATATTCAAGTTATTCACCTCAAATTCAAAATATTCGATATGATATATATTATGCT
>CAYUZC010000090.1:0-7344 GCA_964449525.1 uncultured Ruminiclostridium sp. | reverse complement strand
TGTCATCTTAACTTATTGGAAATGTAAGCGCACCCCGTGTTCAAAAGGCCTCTCGCTGGGCATGACGGAGCAACGGCTTACTCAATAATCCACTACCATTGATTTGACAAATGCAAAGAATTCACGAAGATAGCTGTTTAAGATTATTACCCTTGGTGTCGGAGCTGCAATGGCATACGCTTCAAAGCCAAAGCGACGAGCGAGAATGCGAGCGCGAAATACATGAAAATCATTCGTTATAAACACAATTTTTTCAATTCTATTGTCAGGGATATTCATTAATCTTCTGGAGAATTCGAAGTTTTCTCTTGTGCTGGTGGATTTATCTTCTTTGTAAATTTTCTCTTTAGGTACCCTATGATTAACCAAATATTCTTCCATAGCTAAAGCCTCAGGATATGGCTCATTAGGCCCCTGTCCGCCTGAAACCACAATATTTACATGGGGGTTTTCTTCATAATATTCAATGGCTTTATCCAAGCGCATAGCAAGAGCCAGTGTAGGTCTTCCGTCAGGCCATATGCCACATCCTAAAACAATCACTGTGTCCACTTTTCCAGCCTGCTGCTTTCCGTGTGTGTATGGATCTGCGATAATCAAGGCTTCAACTGTGACAAAAAATAAAGAGCAAAGGATAAAAACAGCAATAAATGCTATTCTTAAACCTTTATTCTTAATAATCGGGCCTTTGGTACGTAACAATATCACAGAATACACAAAGCAACAAAGCCCAATAACAGCAGGCATTATAACACCAAAATTCCAATCATTGGAATAATTATGTGCAAAAGCTGTGTTCATGCAAAGTAGTATTCCTGATAATATGAGAAATGCGGCAAAAAACCATCTGCCGCCTTGCTTTCTATTCATTTTACCTTCTATTTTTTCCCTTCAGTAATTTCAATAGACTTTATGATAACATCCTCCAAGGGCTTATCATCATCATTTGTTTTAACAGCTGCGATTTTATCCACCACGTCCATACCTTCGTAAACCTGTCCAAATACTGTGTGAACATAGTCAAGAGTTGGTGTTCCACCGTTTTTATATAATTCTATTACATCCTCTGTAAATGGAAAGCCTACCTGCTTCATTTGCTTTAAAAGTTCTTCTTGTATTTCTTTGTTCTGAACTATAAAGAATTGGCTTCCGTTGGTGTTCTTACCTGAATTAGCCATACTAAGGGCCCCTCTGTAATTCTTAAGGTCCCATGAGAACTCATCTTCAAAGGGCCCTCCCCAAATGCTTTCTCCACCGGTTCCGGTTCCGAGAGGGTCTCCTCCCTGAATCATAAAATCTTCAATCACTCTATGGAAAATAACATTATCATAATAGCCATTCTTTGCATGAGTTATAAAATTTTCAACGGTCTTTGGTGCTTTCTCGGGAAATAATTTAATTTTGATATCACCCATATTGGTTTTCATAACTGCGGTAGTATCACCATCTTCAGGTAATGTAAGTTGATATCCCGGAGTATACTCGATATCACCGTAGCCTTCTATTGTTACACTGGTAGGGGTAGGTGAAACAGCAGAACTCTCTGGCGGTCTTGTTTCGCCCTCTTCCGGCTTACCGGAGCAACCGGCAAACAAAGTTGAGCAAAGAATAATCAGTCCTGCTGATTTTATTATATTAGTAATTTTCATTTATAAACCTCCAAATATATGTGTATGCTATAAAAATAAGTTCTTTATAATGCGAACTAAAATATTATAGCACAAGAATTCATTTTTATAAACTGTAACTTTATCACAGAATAATACCGTCAAAGAGGGTATATTAGTATTAAAGAAATTAATTGTTAGATTTTGAAGGGAGTTGCGTATAAATGAATATTAAGCATGTTACAAAAAATGATTTCGATACAGAAATATCAGGTTCAAGCTTACCGGTGTTAGTAGATTTCTGGGCTCCATGGTGTGGTCCCTGCCGCATGTTGGCACCGGTACTTGATGAATTGGCCGGAGAGATGAACGGCAAAGTTAAAATATTGAAGGTAAATGTCGATGAAGAGCCTGAATTGGCAAGCCAATTCGGTGTAATGAGTATTCCTACTGTTATAGCCTTTAAACAGGGAAAGGCTACCAATAAAGCTGTAGGCTTTAGAAGCAAGGAAGAATTCAAAAAAATGATTTGATTATATTTATAATCCGGTGTTTTATTAAAAGGCAGGTTAATCCTGTCTTTTTTTATTTTATTGTGCTATTATTTGAATAACCGGAGGAAATAATATGCTTGATGAAAAAGTAACAATGAATCTAAAAAAAAGCTTTTCCTTTCGTAAATGAATTAGGCAATAAGCAGGATAATTTCTTTAGTTCCCTGTATCACCAAAAGCTAGATTCGGGTATGGTACTACTTGATGAAAGCCGTGGTTGTTCAGGTGTTATTCTCGTTCTTTCAGGTATTATAAGAATTTATAAGCTTTCAGAGGAAGGTAAGGAAATTACTCTCTACCGTATTGGCAGGGGAGAAACCTGTGTATTAACAGTAGCCTGTATGCTTGGTACCGGAGATATCCCATTCCCGGTTGCCGCCGCTGCCGAGCAGGTATCCGATATTGTATTTATTCCTATTGAACTATTTAAACGATACTTTTTTGAGATACCATCTATACAGAAATTTTTCTTTTCGTCTATGTCCGCAAAATTTTATTCCGTACTGGGACTTCTTGAAAACGTTACATTTAAAAGGACAAGTGATCGCCTTATAGATTTTCTAATCACTAAAACTGCCGGCGGAACCTACCCTCTATATGCAACTCATGAAATGGTTGCAGCAGAGTTGGGTACAGCTAGGGAAGTAATAAGTCGTCTCCTAAAAGAAATGGAATCAAAAGGCCAAGTAACTTTAAACCGTGGAAAAATAGTTTTACACCAAGGCGAATTCTAGAGGCCTTTTCAATGTAACATAGTCACTGATAAACTATATTCTTTGATGTATTATATTATTGTGAAAAAATTAACTACTATTTATTCAAAATAAAATATATGAAGGAGTATATCTATGGAAAAAAAGATTTTGATTGTCGGCGGAGTAGCCGGTGGAGCTACTGCGGCAGCCAGACTCAGAAGATTAGATGAACATGCTCAGATTATTATGTTTGAAAAAGGAGATTATATTTCCTTTGCAAATTGCGGTCTTCCATATTTCATAGGAGATGTTATCACTGATGGAGAAAAACTGACACTCCAATCTCCAGAATCATTTAAAAGCCGTCTCAATGTTGATGTAAGGATAAGAAGCGAAGTCATAAAGATTAATCGGGATAAAAAAACAATAGATGTCCGAGAGGCTAACGGAAAAGTATATGAGGAGTCCTATGATTATCTTATTCTTTCTCCGGGGGCGGAGCCTATAGTCCCTCCGATTGAAGGATCAAAAACCGAAGCGGTATTTACTTTGAGAAATATTCCAGATACTTACCGAATAAAGAATTATGTCAAGCAGAATAATCCTCAAAGTGCTGTAGTTGTTGGCGCAGGGTATATTGGAATTGAAATGGCCGAAAATCTTCATCAATTAGGGTTAGATGTATCAATTGTTGAGATGGCGGATCATGTTATTCAACCCTTGGATTTTGATATGGCAGCAGAGATTCACAATCATATCCAAAGCAAGGGTGTGGCTTTACACTTAAACCATGGGCTAACAGGCCTTCATTATGATAACGGAACTTACGAGGTAAAATTAAGCGAGGGTGCAAGTCTTTATGCTGATATGGTTATTCTGGCAATCGGAGTAAAACCTGAGAGTGGCCTTGCAAAAGATGCAGGATTAAAATTAGGTTTCCGCAATTGTATAGTTACCGACAATCACATGAAAACAAGCGATCCGTTTATTTATGCCGTCGGTGATGCCGTCGAGGTTGTTGATTTTATAACAGGCAGAAAGGTTTTTGTACCTTTGGCCTCCCCGGCTAACCGTCAGGGTCGTATCGCAGCAGATAATATTGCCGGCATAGACAGTACCTATGGAGGTACACTGGGTACGGCGATTCTCAAGGCCTTTGATATGACTGTGGCAACAACGGGCAGCAACGAAAAAAGTTTAAAAGCTGCGGGTATCGAATATGAAAAATCTTTTACATTCAGTGCATCTAATGCAACCTACTATCCGGGTGCCACATTCATGACAATAAAGTTGCTTTTCGGAAAAAAGAGCGGGAAAATACTTGGCGCTCAAATTACTGGATATAACGGCGTGGATAAGCGTATTGATATTTTGGCAACAGCGATTAAAGCAGGTATGGACGTTTTTGATATTACAAATATTGAGCTGGCATATGCTCCTCCCTTCGGCTCGGCAAAAGATCCGGTTAACATGGCCGGCTATGTTGCCTCAAACATAATTAAGGGTGACATGAAGATTTTTCACTGGCATGATTCCAAAAACCTTGATCCTAACAAAGTTACTATTCTGGATGTCAGAACGAAGGAAGAATTTTTAAATGGAAGCATTAACGGAGCTATAAATATTCCTGTTGACGAGTTAAGAGCTCGAATCTTTGAGCTTGATTCTAAAAAACCGGCTTATGTCTTCTGCCAGATTGGTCTTCGCGGATATATCGCTTCAAGGATTCTTATGCAAAATGGCTTTGATAATGTATATAATCTTTCGGGAGGATATCGTTTACTAAATGCCGTAACAACACCGCTAAAACCTTTTCAGGGGTTTGGAAAAAATACAGTAGCTACAGCGAAAAAGACAAATGACCAGAAATCAATGGAACTTTCAGAAAAAGGCACGACAACTGTACCCTCAAAAGAAGATACGCATTCTTCTTCTAAGCGCATAACCTTAGATGCATGTGGGCTTCAATGCCCTGGCCCTATTTTAAAGGTAAGCGAAGCTATGAAAAAACTAACATCCGGAGAAGAGTTAGAGATATCGGCTACTGACCCAGCTTTTACAACTGATGTGGAAGCCTGGTGTAATCGTACAGGTAACGAGCTTGTAGAAAGCAACAATAAAGGTGGACAGTTCATAGTTGTGATAAGAAAAGGAGCCGATACAGTAAAGAAGGCTACTTCCTCTGCCGGTGATGCTAAGAATATAATAGTATTTTCCGGTGATTTAGATAAGGCTATAGCCGCCTTTATTATCGCCAACGGCTCTGCCTCCATGGGCAGAGAAGTAAACATGTTCTTCACCTTCTGGGGGCTTAATATTCTAAGGAGTGCTAAAAAAGTTAAGATAAAGAAAAATATAGTTGAAAAAATGTTTGGCTTTATGATGCCCAGAGGCACTAAAAAGCTTGGAATTTCCAAAATGAACATGATGGGAATGGGATCAGTTATGATTAGAAAGGTGATGAAGCACAAGAATATTTCCTCTATAGAAGAGCTTATCGATACAGCTATAAAAAACGGCGTAAAAATAACCGCCTGCTCCATGTCAATGGATGTCATGGGCATAAAACAAGAAGAGCTTATTGAAGGTGTCAAATTAGGAGGAGTTGCCACAATGCTGGCTTCCGCCGAAGAATCAGATATGTCTTTGTTCATTTAATACTAATAAGATTTCTAGATATTTAGATATTTTTAAGATTTAAGTATGAATGTCAAAACAGGGCGGCTTTATGCCACCCTGTTTTTTTGCGAACGATTATTGATTTACCATTTTTGCTGATATGTTCCACGGCACTTTGCATAATAATCTCCGCGGCAGTCATAGCGTTTGTCCCACTTTTCTTCCTTTTCGTCGCACTTGTCTTTTTTATCGAACTTGCCTTCATCCTTTTTATCTTCTTCATATTTGTCGCATCCGCATTTTTCCTTGTTTTTTTTGCCATCGTCGTATTTATCTTCTTCGACACAAACAGGAATATGTTCAGTCCTTACAACCTTGAAAGTTACCTTTACAACGTCCTTTTCTAAAAGACTACAGAATACTTTTTGGCCCTTGCATATAGTCTCATCATGTAAAAATTCCTTTTCACCTTCAACAAATGCTTCAATTAGTTCCGCAGTATCGCATTCATCGATTTTTTCACACCCTATGGGTTTCATTTCAACAAATCCTCCAAAGGGGATTTTGAATGTGACATGGTTTATTTGTCCATAGACAACTCCGTCACAAACATCCTCCACGGTTTTGTAGGTCACATTTTTCCAGATGTAAGCATTGAAAATTACCTTACCCGGAATAACACTTGCATCGGTAATAACAACTTTTTTGTCAATTTTCTCAATTTTAAATATCGGAGGATTGGATGGAGCAATAGTTACATCCTTTTCAATAAAAAACTGATCTGATCCCTTGCCAACTATAACAGGTACTTGAAGAATTTTCTTTTTCATTCTCTCACTCCTTTCTCTTAAACTTAATGCTTGTCTTGTCGAACAAGCTCAATACATATTATTCAAGCTAGTCCAAAGTTGCTACAACGACAATTCAATTTTTTCTAATCTCCTTTAAAGAGCGGAAATCAACCTATACTCTGTATAAAATTTAGAGTATGCGTCAAAAACTATAACTAACCTAAGATGCCCCTGCCTCAGAAATTGCAAAAGTTAGCTGTAAAGATTAATTTATGCAAGTATAGTAACTGTGTGCCATACAGAAATGGCGGGTGAGCTCTTATTGAAAAAATGAAGGGAATGAATATTAATATATGGCTAAAAAAGGTATGAGAAGACCGGATCCCGAAGAACCCCATGGAACTGAGAGCAATAAAAAACAACACTTTGATAAAAACGAGGTATATCCTGTGCCTGAGCTTCAAGGAAAAGCAAAGCACACAAAAGAAAAAGCAAATCCAATTCGTTTTGACGGAAAGAAAAACACGACCTTTCCCGAATAAATACTAGAAAATCTGCAAAAAGGGGAGCGTATTATTTATACCTCCCCACACATTAAACATTAAATTAAAAAAAATATCTATTAATGTAATCCCATTAGAATAACACCTAATACCATAGAAAAAATAATAAAAATTGACATTATTGATGCTACAATCCGCCTGATTCTGTTATTCATATATTTGACCTGCCTCTGCTTAATTAATACTATCCGGCTGGATAATAAAACCGTCAGTCTTTATTTTAACCTTATAACAATTATTTATCAACAATACGGAATAATTTGCTTTATCTATTTTCATTTCATTCTTAATAACTTTTTATAATTAGTGATAATAAAAGAGTTCCATGAATTTTATACCCCATTTATGGCATATTCACGCTATAATAGCTATAGCTATATAATTATTTGTTTGGAGGTAAAAAATGCTTAATAAAATTAAAACTGTTCATATAATAGGTCTTGGAGCAGTTGGCGCAGCGTATGGGTCAATTTTACATGACTATGACAAAAATTGCGTTAAAGTGATAATTGATT
>CAYUZC010000089.1:0-7884 GCA_964449525.1 uncultured Ruminiclostridium sp. | reverse complement strand
GAGGTAAGAAAAAAAGGTATCATTACTTATTTAAGACCTGACGGAAAGAGCCAGGTTACTGTTGAATATGATGGGGACAAGCCTGTTCGCATTGATACGGTAGTTATATCGACTCAACACAGTGATAAGGTTGAACATGACCAAATTGAGAAAGATATTATTGAGTATGTAATAAAACCCGTAATTCCTGCCAGATTTTTGGATAAAGACACTAAATTCTATATCAACCCAACCGGGAGATTTGTGGTAGGTGGCCCTAAAGGTGATTCAGGTCTGACCGGCAGAAAAATAATTGTTGACACCTACGGAGGCATGGGAAGACACGGAGGCGGTGCTTTTTCAGGTAAGGACCCGACAAAAGTAGATCGTACTGCTGCGTATGCTGCAAGATATGTGGCAAAAAATATTGTAGCGGCAGGCATCGCAAGTCGTGTCGAGGTACAGCTCGCCTATGCAATAGGAGTTGCTTGCCCTGTTTCTATTCTTATTGATACCTTTGGAACCGGAAAAATCTCAGAGGAAAAGATTTCTGAGATAGTATCCAAAAACTTTGACTTGAGACCTGCGGCCATGATAGACATGCTTGATTTAAGAAGACCCATATTTAGAAAAACTGCGGCCTACGGTCATTTTGGAAGAAAAGACCCTGATTTCACATGGGAAAAGACCGACAAAGCCGATATGCTCAGAAAAGAAGCGGGGCTATAATTAAACTTTGAATATATTATTGTAATAACAATCAACTGATTATATCCACCACAAAAACTGTGGGGTTTTTGCGAAGATCAATTTCATAGGGATCAAAGATCGGAGGGCCATCCTTTTTTGTGATGACCGATACCTTAGGTCGCATGGATGCCATGCCTTTAGCCGGTAAGACCCGGGCGACTTCTCCGGTGTTAAGAAGCACTATAATATCCTGAGGATATATCGCAATATTGTTTATGAAACTTTGCAAAATTCTGGGGTCAAACTGCGATTCATTATTTGCCATGAGATATTCGGCGGCTTCATGGGGCATAAATCGTTTTCTATAAACCCTATTTGCAGTAAGAGCATCATAAACATCTGCAATACTGATTATTCTTGCCCACAATTCAATGTCATAGTTTTTGAGCCCCAGAGGATAACCCGACCCATCCCATTTTTCATGATGCTGGCATATTACACGCGCTATTCGTTCACTAATCCCTGGCATCTGACCGACAATCTCAAATCCTTTTATTGAGTGATGTTTCATTACCTCAAATTCTTCGGTTGTAAGCTTACCCGGTTTGTTAAGAATTGAAAGCGGTGTTTTACACTTTCCTACATCATGTAAAATAGCCGCCAGTGCCAATTCATAAATATCACTATTATTCATGTTTAGGGCTTTAGCTGTAATAACCGAATATATGCAAACATCTACAGAATGCAAGAATGTATAGTTGTCAATATCTCTAATCCCTGTCAGTGTCATGAAAACCATATCATCATTTAAAATATGCTGAACCATATCGTCTACGGTTTCTTTCAACTCCTCAATATCGACCTTTTCGTCATATCGAATACTTTCCATTATATCTTTTATATTAGAAAAGGCGTCTTCATAAACGCGCTCTTCACTTATTTCCTCAAGCTCGACAATATCGTCCTCAACGTAAATAAAAGGCACATTGTAAACTTTAAGTTTATTAAGATAGCGAGGCTTAATGGTGAATCCTTTAAGTAATAAAATCCGCCCATCCTCAAGGACAACATCTTTTACAAGCTTCATACCAGCTCTGACTTCATTAAGTGAAAGCTTTTGCATATGACTCCTCCGAGTTAACATACCTGTATTTGTAAGCATAGTATGATTTATAAATATATTTTATTTAAAGGATTTATATCCTTTAATAAACTAAGGAGCAGCCTGTGGAAGTAGCTATTTTAACCATATTGTCAATTTTTGCTTTTCTCGGCGCAGGTTTCACAATACTGTATATTTTAAATATTTATAAGTCAAGATTTTCAGATAAAGGAATGAAACTTATTATATACTTACCACAAAATTTCAGCTCAAAACTTGAAGGTGTTGTGCGACAAATTTTCTTTGAAGGTATCCCCGGAAAGTTAATGACAGATGGTAAAATATATATAATGGTGCCTTCTCAAGATGCAGAAACTAAGAGAATACTGGATAAATTAAAAGAAATGTATCCCATAGAAGTGTTGCCCGAGCAAATTTCATATTGTATGATAACAGAGAAGGAAAAAATTACGTGACATAGGAGAAAATGTGGAGCAGATTAAAGGGACAATACGTTCTATTCGATATACCAATACAAAAAACGGCTATACCGTATGTGATTTAAAAACTGATAATAATATGCAGGTTACACTTGTGGGTATTATACCTATGTTAGTTGAAGGTGAAAATGTGGTTGCCACCGGTGAATATGTTAGCCATCCCGATTATGGCAGGCAGTTTAAGGTCGAGCAATGTGAAAGGTATATTCCCACCCGTGAGGATGGAATAATACAGTACCTCTCAAGCGGTTTCATAAAGGGCTTGGGAAAGGTAACCGCATATAATATTGTGAAAGTATTCAAGGAGAAAACATTTGAAGTTTTTCAGTTTGAACCCTACAAGCTTGCTGAAGTTAAAGGAATAACATCAGAAAAGGCACTTTTATATGGACAAGCTTTCCTTGAACATGAAAACATGAGAAATATTATTATGCTCATGCAGAAGTATGGGATATCATCCGATATTTCCATAAAAATATGGAAGCGGTTTGAATCCCATGCTGAAGAAGAGGTACGAAAAAATCCATACAGATTAGCAGAATCAGATATAGGACTAGAATTTTCGGTTTGCGACAGAATAGCTCTATCAATGGGGGTGGAACCCAGCTCTTTGGAAAGACTTAAAAGTGCACTTCTTTATTTATTGTCGGCCGAAATTGGCAAGGGTCATACCTATTCTCCCAAAGAGGAGCTTATCAGGCTCGGTACTAAACTAACAAAGATTTCGGAAGAGTTGATTAACAATGCCTTTGATTCTCTTTTGCTGGAGGAGCTGATATTTGTTGAAAGGCAATACCCCGACAGAGTATATTCCAAGGAAATGATTGAGGCAGAGCGTTATTTAGCAAGAAAGCTCACCAACTTAAATTATGAAAGAGATGATTATTGGTTAAAAGATTGCGATACACTCATAATTGAGTATGAAAAAGATCAGAATGTTTACTTGGACAATATCCAGAAAGAGGCCATTAAATGTGCCTTATCCCAAAGGATATGTGTTATTACCGGAGGCCCGGGAACAGGTAAAACAACTATTATTAAAACCCTTATTCAGATATTTGAAGGAAAAGGGCTTTCAACTGTTTTAGCAGCGCCGACAGGAAGGGCTGCAAAACGTGTAAGCGAGACCTCGGGATATGAAGCTAAAACTATTCACAGGCTTCTTGAGGTGGGATACAGTATTGAAGAAAATGAAAAGCCGTATTTTATGAGAAATGAAGATAATCCGCTTTTAGCAGATGTATTGATTATTGATGAAGCTTCAATGATAGATGTTATTATGATGGAAGCATTACTTAAAGCATTTCCTTGGGAATCCAGCCTCATTCTGGTAGGGGATGTGGATCAGTTACCCTCTGTTGGTCCGGGGAATGTGCTTTCAGATATTATTGAAAGCAAGGCCTTCCCAGTAGTCAAATTGGAGACTATATTCAGACAGAATGAGGAAAGTAGTATTATTACTAATGCGCATCTAATAAATGAAGGTGTAATGCCACCAATAAATGAGGAAGAGGGCGACTTTTTCTTTATTCCTAAGATGAGCAGCAAGGATGTAACAGCTTGTATTACCAATCTTTGTACCAGCCATATAACCGAACGATTCAGCCTTGATCCAATTCAGGATATTCAGGTTTTATCACCGATGCGAAAGGGTGATACAGGTGTCCGGAATCTTAATAATATTCTACAACAGGCATTGAACCCTGAAAGGGAGGATAAGCCTCAAAAGTTGTACGGTAACACGATGTTTCGTTTAGGAGACAGGGTTATGCAGATTCGTAATGACTATTCGCTGCCTTGGACATTAACAGAAGAAGATGGCTTTATAACCGAGGGATTAGGCGTTTACAATGGTGATATGGGGGTCATTATAGATATAGATTTTAAAGTAGAGCTTATAACAGTTCGCTTTTATGATAACAGAGTTTGTGAGTATCGTTTTGATAGACTGGAGAGCCTTGAGCATGCTTTTGCTATTACAGTTCATAAAAGTCAGGGAACAGAATTTCCGGCAGTGGTAATTTCGCTTTTTGGAGTGCCAAGGGGCCTTGTAGAGAGAAATTTACTTTATACTGCGGTAACCAGAGCAAGGAAATTAGTTGTTCTTGTAGGCAACCCGACTATAATGGAGGAAATGATAAAAAACATAAATAAAAGGGAGCGCTATTCCGGACTAAAGGAGAGACTTATGTGAAAAGAGATAAGGAAAATAAACCGTCTTTTTTTGAGAAGCTTATTCGATTGGTATACCCGGTAAAATGTATGGTTTGCGACATCATATTAAGGGAGGATACATCCCTTTATCTTTGCGAACCGTGTAAAAAGACCCTTCCACAATACAATAAGTGGCTCAGAAAAAGTATAAGGATGCCCTGTGTGGATGGAACTTTTGCAGCCTATTACTACAAGAATGGTGTGGAGACCGCTATTCACAATATGAAATTTAAGAACCTTCCCAAATTAGCGCAAACAATGGGAAGCTTGATTTATGAAGAACTGAAGGAAGAATCATTGCCCTATTTTGATTACATAATACCTGTACCTATGCATCCTAAGAAAAAAAGGCAAAGAGGTTATAACCAATCGGAGCTCGTGGCCAAAGCAACGGCCCGTTTTCTTGAGAAGGAAGTTCGAACAGATATATTATTAAAAGCTAGGAATACCAAGCCTCAAATCATGCTAAAAAGAGAAGATAGGCTAAAAAATCTGGAAAGCGCTTTTACAGTAAACAAAACCATTTTGGACAGTATCCAGGGTAAACATGTATTATTGGTAGATGATGTATTAACGACTGGCACAACTATTAATACATGTGCTAAAATATTAAAAGAGAATGGTTTCACATTTGTATATGCTTTGGTTATTGCAATAGCCGAGAAATGACGATATATACAATAAGTTGTTTTTGGAGGTGTAATAAATGCCGGAAGTCAAGAATTGCCGCAAATGCAGAAAAATATTTATGTATTCCACGGGACCTCAAATTTGTGATGCCTGCAAGAAATTAGAAGATGCAGAATTCGAAAAGGTAAGAGTCTTTGTTAGGGATTTCCCCGGAGCTACTGTTCAAGAAGCTTCAAAGGAAACACAAGTACCCATTCAACTGATTTATCGTTTTTTAAAGGAAGGGCGTCTGGAAGTCTCCGAATCAAGTCCGATTGCTCTTCAATGCGAAAATTGCGGTGCCAGAATTAAAAGTGGCCGTTTTTGCATATCATGTTCCAAGCGTTTGGCAAATGATATGATTAGCGCTGGAAGATCCTTAAAGGATAGTTATGGTAGGGAACCTGAAACAGGGCCCAAAGAAGATGGAAGGGGTTTACGCTACCTTCATGGTGAACGTAAGGATTAATATAGTTTAGATTAATTAGAAAATTATTTTAGGGAAATAAAAAATCCTATTAAGTGTGTTAAAACAACTGACGATAATTAAAATGGTAGGATATTTTATCCGCCACATTTCACAAAAGATTAATGTGCTGAGAGTCCAGCAAATGTGATAAAAACAGGAGAGGAATTAACCATGAAAATTTGGGGAAATATTCCCAAGGTATCTGGCATCTATGGAAATACAGGCAAAATTGAGAGGCCGACAAAGGTTGAAGAGGCATCTCCTAAGAAAGATGAGCTCTCAATTTCCGGAACAGCGAAGGACTTTGGCATTGCCATGAAAGCAGTTAGACAAGTTCCGGATGTCAGGCAGGAAAAAATTAATGAGATTACACAAAAGATGGACCGCGGTGACTATTCAGTTAAGGCAACAGAAGTAGCGGAAAGAATTGTTAAGGCATTCAAGGATAACAAAATATAAAAAAAACATCAATAAAGACGAAATAACCTAGGGTTATTTCGTCTTTACTTTATGCCGATAAAAAATATGAGTACTATCTATTAACCGGGAGGTATTAAAATGCCCGATAAGAACCTTGCCGAAAACCTAATAACGGCTTTACGTTATGAATATAAAACCTATTTAGAGATTTTAAGAATTGCCGAAATCAAAACAGACATACTTGTGAAGAATGATGCGGAAGCTATAGTGACTATTTCAGAGCAAGAAAGAAAAATGGCTGAGCAGACATTAAAGCTTAATCAGGCAAGGGAACAAATCCTAAAAACTATGTCAGAAAGGTTGAACCAGGATTACAAAACGCTGACTATAGCAAAGCTGAAAAAAATATTAAAAGAACCATACAAAAAACAGCTGGATGAAATTCAAGCAGAAATGTCAGAATTACTGACGAAGCTTTCTGCTCGAAATGAAATAAATAAAAAACTAATTGAGAACGCAATAAAATATTTGGATTTTAACATTCAACTAATAGCAGGTCCCGACCCCTCGGTATCCACTTATGGTAAAAGTGGGTTAGAGGTGTCACCAAACAATAAACGGAGTATGTTTGATTTAAAATATTAAGAACAGGGGGTTGAGTATGTCCATAAGTTTTTTCGGATTTGATGCGGCAATATCAGGATTGTCAGCTAATCAGAAGGCAATGGAAGTCACAGGTCATAATGTGGCTAATCTTGGCACCCCCGGTTTTTCAAGACAAAGCGCTGTTATGGCATCCGCAACGACCAAGAGGTATGGGAATTGGTATCTTGAAATGGGCGTAGATATACAACAGGTTCGACAAATCCGCCATACCTTTAATGACAATATTTATCGTACGGAAAGTAATAATTTGGGTTATTGGGAAAGCAGGAGCAAGGCTGTAACTGACTTGGAATCTATTTTGGGTGAGCCTATACAAAAAGGATTTCAAGTAGCTCTTAATAATTTCTGGGATTCATTCCAAGAGCTCAGCAAGTCTCCTGAAAGTTTGACGATAAGAGCCCTGGTCAAGCAAAGGTCCGAGTCCCTTGTAAATTATCTAAATCAGGTGGGAAGTCAGATAAATAAACTTCAGACTGATCTAAATGCAGAGATAAAATCTCGTATCGATGAAGTAAATGATATTACCGAGGATTTAGCCGCGCTAAACGTTAAAATAATGAGTGCTGAGGCGGCGGGAAATTTACCGAACGATTATTATGATCAGAGAAATGAACTGTGCGACAGACTTACAAAATTGATACAAGTTGAGACATGGGAAACACGAGACGGTAGCATGGATATTCTTGTTGGTGGATATTTTCTCGTAAGCAAAGGGGAACAAACGAGGCTGGTAGCATCACCTAATGAAGCTCTATCGCATTTTTACACCCCAATGGTCGAGTATACCGGAGGGGACATTCCTATAAATGTGGGACAGGGAATTATTAAAGGATTGATGGAAGCAAGAGGTGAGGTAAGCGGAGCTAAGGGAAGCTATGACAATGGCTCTCCAAATACCACGGCTGATATAACAATTGCTGTTGATGATTCCGTTGATGTTTCCAATGTGAAAGCCAAATTAGAAGATGATTTAAAAAGCAGAGGCATAGATTGTAATGTACGCTTGATAAACGTCAATAATTTCGCCGGGGTAATAGATGCGGTAGAAAGTAATTCGTATGTAGACGGAGTTAATAAATACCTTATGGTCTTCACAAACGAAAACATCGGGGTGGCTACAGACCCTGCTGTTAAAGAAAATATTAAAAAATTAAATGACCAGGGAATAATGATGT
>CAYUZC010000088.1:0-7936 GCA_964449525.1 uncultured Ruminiclostridium sp. | reverse complement strand
GCACTCAGAATGACAGTAGGCACACTACAATTTAGTTCGCATTATTCTTATTATGAGTTCGCAAATATCAAGATAATTGCAGTCGCGGTAACAAGGCAATTGTCTTTAATGCTCATAATCAAATATCTTAAAGATTATTCCTAATTGCTGATTAGAGGTTCTTTATTTTGACCCTGAATTGATGGGTTTTGCGCCGCTCTCAACAGTTCTGCTTACAGGCAGATATTTATCCCTGGAGATTTCCTCTGCTTTCCCGTCAATGGTTCGGATAACATAAGCAGTGTAACCCGGAATGCCCTCCGATACCACTCTTGTTACATTGGGAGGCAAGGAATTGTTCACTACTGTTATTACTGAAGGAGGTATTATATCCTTTTTTTCTACAGTCAGAGTGCCGATTTTTATTTCACCGGTAGAAGCTAAATGGATATTGAATTTATTTGCTTTTATTTCTGTTAAAACCAGCAAAGGTTTTCCAGATTCATTTTTTATTACCAGATTTGCCCCTTCTCCCTCAATAACTGCCTCAAGTCCGGGCTCTGCATAATATACTGCTTTTTGAGCAGGTTTTCGATTTAAGATCTTTATTCCGTCAATTTGTAATGCAGCCTGATATAGTGTAGTTGCAATACGGTTTAATAAATCTTCTTCCATGTCCCCGGTAAACTGAGAAAAGTCCAGCATAGAATCCAGACTCAGCTCTTGACCATTCTCAACAATAGCACTATCAATACTTTCTTTGGACTGCATTACCTTTTCACTAAGATTAATGTCAAAGTCAATACTGCTTTTTGAAATTAGTGTTGTAAAGGGCTCTTTATAAAAAGGTTCTGATATTTTCTTAATAATAACGGGAGAATCATTTATATTCACTTTATAAGGCTCAACAGATGTAAATATCATCACCTTAAGCTCTTGTTCCAACTGGTTATAGTCGACACTTAAACCTGGAATCCCAGGAATCAAAACTAAAGCACCATCCTCAATTTTATACATTTCATCTACTGGCACGGTTTTATAGTGGGCAAGTAGTTCCTCACATCTTCTGGTTAATTTGCCCGAATTATATGTAAAAACAGGGGTTATCTCATTTGTCACAGAACTTGAAAATAGCTTTTCTAATCCATTTTCGGGCATATTATCCATTATGTTTTCCATGGTTTTATCAATATCCACATTGACATCAATGTCCTGATATGGAATAGAAAAAGGCGTCCCATTTATTTCTATTTTTAGTTCGCTATTTTCAGTAAAATTCTTGTAATAATCTGAGACGATTTTATTCGCATCTTCATAAGATAAACCATCCAGCCTTATATCGCCAGCTTTGGTATCTACAAATTCCGGTTCTGTCTTTGAAACTGAAAGAAGTAGTAAACCGGTGCCTGTACCTAAAAAAGTTAAAACTACAATTAATAATGCCCATAAAGTATTTTTCGTCAGTTTCATAGTACACATCATCTCCATTAAAATAAACGGGTCAGGAAATCCTGACCCGTAGTAGTTTGATTCTTATTCTATTCTTCATAATTCATTACAAGCTCAATAAGTTTACCATTGGACTTTACTTCATTAATCAACTGCTCTGTAATGATGTCTCCGCTGTTAATTATTATTCCGCCCATCGAGTTATATATTGACTTAGTAACTTTCTTTCCGACAAGATACTGTCTTTGGCGTTGCTCGAAAAGCTCGGCCGCACTTAACTGCTGCTCTTCCTGTGTTTCAGCTACTACCGGTTCCTCCGAAGGAATCTCCAGTCCAGGCTCTTTTTCATTTACCTTTTCTTCTTCATTATTTTCAAAAGGTATTTGAAAGCTGGTGTCAGAGTCTAAAGATTCAATATTAAAATGCTCTTCTTTCTCTGCTTCAACCTCAACAGATGTTTCCTGCAAAGGGTCCTGGCTAATTACTTCAGAATACACAATCTCATCATCAAAGGCGGGAGATTTGCCGTCTATACTAAAATTTTTTTTTTCTTTGGACTCCTCTTCAATTGCATTTGGCGATTCAATTAATTGATCGATAAAATCATCCTGCACAACAAGGAGATCCTTACCAAATGTAATAATACTGCTACGCGGAATAATGCCTGATTGCATCGAAGTGCTTGCAGGGACAAATTCAACACCGGTAATGTTATAGGTGTTTTGCTCATTTACAAAAATATCCCCTGTTTCTCCTAAAAGACTACCCTTCTTAGTTAAAACACGTGTACCCCTAACAGTAATATTTTTCTGCATTAGTTCAATGGCCGCTGGAATCTTCACTATGTCGCTGATATCGTCAGGTTGCTGAATCGTTAATGCATATTCCCCAATACCTAATACTCTGTCGGCGGGAATTACGCCTCCAGCAAGTGACCTGATGCCACTGTCGATGACAAAAAAGTCAATCGTACCTTTCGAAGCATTAATTATGACGTTCTTAACTTTTCCGATCTCATTGCCGTCAAAAATGCTTACTACCGGCAAGCCGATAATCTGCTGAGCAGTTTTCATCCCAGCTACCCCCTTAATGGAAATAAATTTATACATAATTATTATAAAATATGATAATTCAAGTATAATAATAACAGTTTAATTTGTAGATATCAATGATTAATCGCTAAGAAATTTTAATATTTCGTAAAATCTCCTGTTTTTTGCTCTCATTCAACAAATTACACTGTGCTGAATCTAATAATTTGTATATTGATTCGCTGTTTTTTGTTAACTTATATAAAGAGCATAAATCCAAAATAATTAAAAAGCGAAGCTCATCATGCGGATTAAGTATTAACGCTGATTCATAAGCTGTGATTGCATCTTGGTAATTATGATTTGTTTTGCTTTCGGCTGCTCTGTCGAGAAGCTCGGAAATATCTGATTGTTTATCGGTATAATAAATAGGAGTATCTATAATAACAGGCTCGTTATACTCCTTATTTTCAGAAATCTGTTGTTTATTCTCTTCCGGTTTATCAGTTGGTAGTATTCCAAAAGCTTTCTCGGTTTCTTCTTGTTCTATATCAGCTGATGAAGGTTCAATTTCCTTTACATCTTCAGCCACTATTGTAATTGCTGCCTCGTTAGTCTTAACGTTATCGCTGTTTTGTACAACTACTTCGTTCACCGTTGTTCTAGCCTGAGCAGAATCCTCAATTATTTTTTCCATTATGCTGTCTGATCTTATATCTTTGGATTTTTCCTTATTCTTTTCCAACAGTCTAATAAACTTAGGAAGAATAAAATAAAAGAGCATCAAAGCTATTGCCACAACAAATACAAGAGTAACTATTACTGAATTTGTAACAGAAAAAGACAGTCCCTTTACTAAATAACCTGCGATCAATGGTGTTAACGAAGCGCAAATCATAGCCAGAACTGTGCAGAACACTAATGTAACAGAATTCTTCATGTTTGTTTGATTCTTTTTTTTCATGATATAGAAAATGATAATGCTCAGTAAACATATGGCTATGTTTGCAATCAAACAATACTCTAGGTACATAATCAAGTACACTCCATCTTTTGTAAAATATAATTATCAACTATTAATATTATCGGATAATTTTTTATTCTATTTACTCTTTTCCGAAAAATCTATCTAATCCCTGCTTTATACCCTTAGCAATAAGTTCCTGATACTCGAGAGTTTTCAGCTTTGCCTCTTCATCTGCATTCGAAAGAAATCCGCATTCCACCAAGGCAGTAGGCACCTTAATATCCCTAAAAATCATAATACGTTCTTTTTTTAGTAAAGCTGTCCTTTTGTTAGTTGTATCACAAACAGCAATCATCGAATTCTGTATATTTTTCGCAAGTCTCTCACTATCGGTGGAAGAAGGCGGATAAAATGCTTGTGCTCCGAAATATTTTGTATCTGAAAAGCTGTTCATATGAATACTAATAGCCACATCCGCACCACTTTGGTCAATGAATTTTTTTCTTGCGGTAAGGTCTTGCTTGCGCTTTTGATATATTTCCTTCGTTCCGGGAGAATAGTTTAGCGTATCCTCCGTCCTTGTCATATGAACAGTATAACCATCTTGCTCAAGAAGATTTTTTAAAAGCTGAGCAATTCTTAAATTTAGGTCTTTTTCGGCTAAGCTGGAATAATTACTAACCTTTCCCGGATCTTCTCCTCCATGACCTGCATCAACGACAATTACAGGACCTGCATTTTCTTTAATGGTTTCGGCAACTGGCGCAGTGCTACCATCAATACTGAATATGGCAACTGATAAAAACAGTATAAGAAGAATAAGTACTGCATTTTTTCTTTTAACTAATACGATCATGTATTATCCCATCCCTATGTATATCTTTCTACTAAGATATTCAGGGTAGGGTTGGCCATATCACAAAAAAATGTGCATGTCTTCCTCGTCCTTCTTTAATTTTTTGTTCTAACGTTTTTAACCTTCTTTTTTATGCCCAGCTTTTGACTGATATAGTTCAATAAATAAAAACTATTAAACCCTGCGAGATATCCTAATCCGGCAATAATGATTAATACAACAAATGAAATCAGGTAATGCACCGATCCATCTCCCAAAATTCTGGTTATCCAATAAAGAGGTCCTCCAAAGCCTTGATAGATCCTTCTGTGCAATGTTGTATATTCTTCCGGCAATTTAATCATAATTAACACAATCTGTACGCCAACCAGCGGTACTATACCGATCAGTCCATACAAGAATCCTTTATAGCTAGGAGGATTTATATTGTATTGAGGCCTTTTTTCCTTAAAGGCTAAATTACGCATATCAACATATACATTAAAAAAAAGCATAATGAAAATCCCTACAGATAAATAAGTTATGGCATTCTGAGCGTTCTCTTTTGCACCGGTTATTACAGGCATTGAAAATAAAACGAACAGAATAAACGCTAAAATATAATCTGTACATACTTTAAGACCTCTTTTGATTTGTGAAAAAATTTTATTATCCATAAAACCAACCTTTTTACCGCATTATATCATAATAGGGAAAAGCCAATACCGATACATCTTGTAACGGTATTGGCTTATTATATCCTATTATTTAGATTTCTGCAGTCTCATTATTTTCGAAAACTGTTTCTTCTATCTCTGCCTGCAAATTTGCAGCTTTAACTGTTTCAAAGATCATTTTCATAATTGCTCCCGTTCCGAATATCCAGATAGCGACATTTACAACGAATGAAATTATTCCGGCGATAGGTGACAATATGCTCACTGTACTCGCTAAATCCAGAACGATTTTAAAAACTGTAATTGTGCCAATCCCTATTGCTAGTCTTCCGGGAACACTAATCTTTCTGTTTGTTATTATATTACCCAGCCATAGAGATACCGGAATATCCGCAAATAAAATCGTGATAACCGCCACAAAGGTAAATAACAACGCACCAAAGAAAAATACAGAACCTTTGATAATAAAAATAGCCAAAATTAGAATTAAAATTAATAACAAACTCCCTGCCACCAAACTTCCCAAAGTTGCTATACCTATACCTGCAGCCGATAAGGGCTTTGCTGCAATAAAGTCAGCTGAACGGACAAAGAATCTGGGGAAGAGTTTATACAAAAGCAATGCAAAAAGGTAATAAACAAACATCGTGACCATTTTCTTTATTATTGTCCATAGATTAATCTTATTATTTATATCCTGTTTGCTTACGGGCTCAATTTTAATGTACTCATAATCTCCCACTTTAACATCAGAAGGAACCTCATACCTCGTAATCCCTTCATATATTAACTTTCCCTTAATCACTGTTCCGGGGTTAATTCTTAAAGTAGAGCCCTCTTGCATGCTGTTTATTTTCACATCACCATCGTAACTACCTCCGAGGGTAACATCTCCGCCGTATATACTGGTATTACCCATAACTTTACCATTGACAGTAATAATAGCACCAAAAAGATACGCGTTCCGCTTTATTTCAGCTTTTTCACTTATAACCAGATTAGAAGCAAAAATCATAGCATTCCTGTCAATAACAGCCGTAATATTCGCGTTATTTGAGCCGGTGCGAACGCTGCCCCTAATATGTCCGCCAATGTTCATTTCATTACTTGCGGCTATCAAATCTCCTTCTACTTCGCCTGTGTTTCTTAACACCTGAGCTCCTGCTAAAAAATCTCCTAGAATAACGCCGTCATTTGCAACCGTATTTCCGCCAGTAATAAAATCTCCATCCCGGGTTTCTCCTGTGCTGAGTGTATGATTTCCATCAGCGGCATAGGCAAAAGCAGTACCTGCTAATAAGAAAACTACTAACACTGAACAAATTAATACTATCCAACCTTTTTTCATAATAACCTCCAAGACTCATCGTGCAGAAGCATATTTTCTGCGCATTTTTTGAAATGCTGATATTATGCTTAATATTGCATAAATCAAGCCACCAATTAAAGCAATACTTATAGTGGGTTTTATAAAGTAAATATTAAAAAAATTCTGAAAAGTTGTTAATACCGTAGCAGATGTATTATACGCTACAACAGCTTTATTAAAGGTTTCCCTTAAAAAAGCATAGATGCCGATTCTAAATAAATTGTCCAGCCAAGTAGCCACAATCCCTACAAATACAATAAGATTAAAAATTACATATGGTAACAGAAAATCTCTTTTATGTTTTCTGAAACCCAGATTAGCCATAACCTTTTCTTCAATATCAGAAGGGGCTTGCAAATTCGTTGTCTCCAAAACTATAAACGCATTGTTAAGCTTTTCAAATTTTGTTTTACAGAAGTTACATGCATCAATATGCGTATTTAGCTCTTTTTGATTATGCTGCGATATTTCATTATCAAAGCTTTTCATCATCAGATTCCATGCTTGTCTGCAATCCATGATTCTCCCTCCTTCACAACCTTTTGCGAATATGTACTAAGCCTTTCGGCAAGCATCTTTCGTGCCCTATAAAGCCTGTTTTTTACAATACTCATAGGATAACCAGTAATACTTCGTATTTCCTCGTAGCTCAATGATTGCTGGTGGTATAGTCGAATTACAATACGATACTTCTCAGGAAGTGCATTTATGGCATCAAATATATCCTTCCGTCTTTCTCTGTCCAACGCAGTGTCTTCAGGACTGTCTCCATCTGCAATTATTTTTTCCATTTCTTCATCGTTCCAAGCAGCAATTCGTTTGTTCCTTTGATTAAGGTTAATACAATGATTGACCGTTATTCTGGCTATCCAGGTTTTAAAGCTGTATTCGGGATTATATCCGGACAGATTGGCCCATGCTTTCATGAAAACTTCTTGTGTCACGTCGGCAGCATCATTCTTATTTGAGAGGCTGTTTAAAGCAATACTGTATACCAGATTTTTATACTTTGTGACCAAGGGTTCGAAGGCATCCTTTTGTCCATTTAAGCAATTTCTGATTTGGACTATATCCTCCATCAGTTCTCCCTCCGCTTACATGAATCAATACAGCATAACTTTAGAAATGTCTGAAAACTAAAATAGCCCCGCCCAATTATGCAATCAAATATTCATGTTGGGTTCCGTGAGTGTTGTTGTATTTCACAATAAACTTATTTGAACGTCCTCTTTATCATCTTCCTTAAGATAGCAACCTATGGCAGGTACATTAGCCCTGTAGTAATCCGGGTCCTTTAAATTAGCTTCATTGAGGGGCAATATTTTGCGTAGGGAACTACCTTTCTTGGATTTCAGTACCCATACTCCCTGGGAATCCCGAGTTGCCTTGGGATTGATCTGGAAAGTATTAAAAACCAATACTTTATCTATGCTACTAAATGCCACAAACTCCATATTATCTTCCAAAAAAAATATCCCAACCAAAGGTGAACCGGCATAATAGGCGTTAGATAACTTCTTCCTATTGGTCTTAGTTGCGTAGCTGGATACCGGCACCTTAGACATCTTTCCGCTTTCATAGGCAAAGAGAAAATGTCCTGTGTAGCTGTCGGTAGTATGCATCTTTATG
>CAYUZC010000087.1:0-7980 GCA_964449525.1 uncultured Ruminiclostridium sp. | reverse complement strand
TACATAATTCACAGGATTTTGTCGCACACCGTTTTTCCTTACCTCGAAATGTAGGTGTGGACCGGTAGATAAGCCTGTACTTCCGACTTTTGCAATAACGTCCCCGGCTGCAACCGTTTGCCCTTCCTTAACCAGTATTCCGCCACTCTTAATATGGAAGTATAACGTAGTAATTCCGCCGCCATGGTCTATTATTACAGTATTGCCTGATCCACCGCTTCTCCATGCCGCGCATATCACCTTGCCGCTGGCCGCTGCGTGAATGGGTGTTCCGGAAGGAGCACCTATATCAATACCACCGTGCATCTTTTTATATTTCAAAATGGGATGCATTCTCATACCAAAGGCAGATCCAATTTTATAATATCCCGGCAATGGCCATTTCATGACACCACCGGTATAAGCTCCTGAAGATGAAAGTTTTCTGATTAACTTTTCCAGCTCTTTTGAATCGGCTTCCAACTCATCTTCTGCCTTTTCAAGAGCTTTAATGGCTTGCTGTGTCTGTTTCACTTCTTTTTCGGCAGCTGATCTAGATACCTCAAGCTTGGCTATTGCTCCCAGCATAGCTTCCAATTGCTCTTGCGCATTATCTTCTTCTTGCTGTTTGAGTAGCTTTAGATCACAAATTTCTTTTTGCTTGTCCTCTAGGCTTTTAAGTAAATCTTGGTCAAACTGAGAAAGCATCTTTAACATATGACTTTTTTTGAACATATCCTCAAAGCTGTTACATTGAAGCAATAAATTCGTCTCAGCTTTTGTTTTTGAATTTATGTAAAGGGTAACCATTCTTTCTTGAAAGAGCTTCAGCTCTGCAGCATATTCTTCCTCTGATAGCCTTATGGCTTCATCAAGAGATGCTATGGCAGATTCGATGTCTTTAATTTGTGCTTCTATATCACTTTTTTCATAGCCCTTTTTTTCTAAATCGGCTATGAGATTTTCTCTGTATTGTTGACTATTTATAAGATTTTGTTTTTCTTTTTTTTGTTTATTCTTTATAGCGTTAAGCTCTTTTTGTGTCTGTTGTAATTCTTTTTTCGCATCATCTACTGAACCTGCAGACGATGTAAAAACTATTGTTGTCATAATAACAAAAGACATCAACACCGCTGATATTCGCTTTATCATATGTAACGGTCCCATCCTTTCAGCAAATTTAGCTGCATATGAAATATTACCAATAAATATGTACAAATTAACTTACAATTTTATTACAATTGCTCATTACATTATATCTTTAATATACTATACGTTCAAGTGTTTTCTAACAGAAAATAAACTTCCTATTCCACCTATGACTATTCCGAATATTGAATAAATTATAAAAATCCTTAAGGCCACCGGACCAAATTCCAGAATTTTTAAGGTGGATAGTTTTAGATTAGCCAATATTGCATTTATGATGCCCTGAAGCCATTTGTAAGCCTGGGAGGTCAAAAGAAACGATAAAAGAGCTCCTATGAAGCCTATCAAAAGGCCTTCAACTATGAAAGGCCATCTTATAAAACTATCCAATGCTCCTACATATTTCATAATTTCTATCTGATGTCTCCGTGCGAAAACTGTAAGCCGGATTGTATTTGATATAAGAAATATGGAGATAACCATGAGAACTACTAAGACCGCCATTACTATGTAATTAAAAATCTTTAAAATTCCCTCAAGCTTATCAAGCTCATCTTTTCCGTAGCCTATTCCGTTATTATTATTAACTCCCTCAAAAGCAGATATTTTTGTTATCAGCTCTTCACTGTTATTTGGGTCGGTAAGTTTGATGTAGAATGACTCTGCAGCATTATCCACACTGAAACCCTCAAGAAGGGTATCATCATTTAGGCTTTCCTTAATACTCTGATACATCTGTTCTTTGCTTTCATTCCTAAACTCTGATATAATTCCGGCAGCCTTTTTTTCTTCGATAAAGCCGACTACCTCTTCTCGCTGGTAATTTGTCGCATTTACATTTAGGAACACGGTGATTTCTAAATCCTTCTTCATAGCTTCAATATTTGAGCTTATATTTATTGCAATAAGAAGTATAATCCCTAAAAAGAACAGCGCTGCCACTACAGTCATGATGGACGCAAATGACATAAGTTTATTCTTTATAACATTATTTGTACCTTCTTTAACAAGAAGTTTCATAGTTCTAATCTTCATCGAAATAAGATCCTTTCTGCACGTCACTCTTGATTTCCCCATGGTCAAGAGTTATAACTCGTTTTTTCATGGTATCCACAATACCTTTTTCATGGGTAGCCACAACTACCGTCGTGCCGCGCTGATTAATTTCCTCAAGTAGACTCATAATCTCATTTGAGGTTTTTGGATCCAAATTTCCTGTGGGTTCATCAGCAATCAAAACAGCAGGATTATTTACTAATGCTCTGGCAAGCACAATTCTTTGTTGCTCCCCGCCCGAAAGCTGGTCAGGATAAGCTCTTGCTTTTTTACTTAAACCTACAAGACCCAAAGCAAGAGGGACCTGCCTTCTTATTTCTCTTGCCGTAGCCTCTACGATTTGCATAGCAAAAGCGACATTATCGTATGCCGTTCTGTTGGGTAATAACCTGAAATCTTGAAAAACGACGCCTAAGCTGCGTCTTAAATAAGGTATTTCCGAATGAACCATGTCATGTACACTGTATCCATTGACATAGACCTCACCCTCGGTAGGAACCTCTTCATGCATAATAAGCTTTAAAAATGTTGACTTTCCTGAGCCACTGGCTCCTATTACAAAAGCAAATTCACCTTTTTCTATCCTGACAGTGAGATTTCTAAGGCCGATTACTCCGTTGGAGTAAACCTTCGTCGCATCTACAAACCTAATCATGATATGCCTCCGTAAAAATCAGAGAAGGAAAATTATTTTGATACATCATCAAGATAACGTTTTACCATCATTGCAACCTTAAAATAAATTGCATCATCAAACTTCCTTAAATCCATCCCTGTTATTTTCTGTATTTTATCTAATCTATACACCAGTGTGTTTCGGTGTATAAATAGTTGCCGGGATGTCTCGCTAACATTAAGGTTGTTCTCGAAGAATTTTTGTATAGTAATCATTGTTTCAGAATCAATGGTTTCAAACACGCCTTCCTTAAAGACCTCTTTTAAAAAGAGGCGACAAAGAGTTGTAGGTAATTGGTAAATGAGACGTCCAATACCCAGATGATTATAATCAACAATATTTTTTTCCGACTCAAAAATTTGCCCTATTTTTAATGCAGTTTGAGCATCCTTGTAGGAACGAGCTACATCTCGAAGGCTCTCAGCCTCGGTGCCTATTCCTATATTGGCTTTTATCATTAGCTCACTGCTTAGTGTATCTATAATAATTCTGGCCTTTTTGAAAACCTCATTATTATCCTCTTTATCTCTGAGCTCCTTAATAAGAACGGAATTCTGGTCATCCAACAAAATAATATAATCTTTGCTATTGTTGGGAAATAAGCTCTGTATAATATTATAGGCGTATAACTCTCTTGTTTTTTCGGTTCTGACCAAGTATACAATTCTTCTGCAATCGTTCTTGACTCTCAGTTCTTTGGCTCTGATTGTAATATCTCCGGGAAGGATGTTTCCTAAAAGTACATTCTTCATAAAATTGCTTTTATCATACTTCTCATCGTAATAAAGCTTCGCATTCTCCAAGCTAATTGATATCAGCTCTGCCATGCTTTTTCTTTCCGGATGATTTGTTATCAAATATAAAACAAAATCCAGACGGCCATTATTATCAATTTTTTTCATGACCATATCCGACTTTTCAATATAAGTAGAATTTGTGTTTAAAAAGTCAACACAATTGTCATGAACCATACCAATTTCTTCTTCGACTGTACTGGCAATAATCACTCCGGAACTGTCGGTGATACCAAAATCATAACCGATAGTATCACGTATTCTCTGTACAACAGATTGAAAAACCTTAAAAGCCAAGAAAACAACCCCCAATTAGCTAAAATCCCGATTAATTTGCTTTAATTATACACAAAAACAAACTTTGGCACAACTTATTTTGACGTATTTCGGTTTTTACCGTATTTAGGTATTATTCATTTAAAAGCACGCATTCGGAAAACACAATACGTATTGTGTTTAATAGCTCTTTATTCTTGAAAAGTACCGAATTATGGATAAAAATCCTTACAGGCGCACAAGTAAGAAGAAATCCTATCATAAAATCGTCATCCTCAATAATAGGATCACTTGATTGAATTCCAAAACCATTTATAACATCTTCCGGTATTTCGAATGGTTTTGTGCCTTCAACTTTATATGATCCGTTCTTCTGAACAAAAACATGCAACTCCGGTACTCTTGGCACTTGCATTTTAACAAATGTTGTTAAAAGGTTAATATACTCCTCGTACTGTCTTTCAATAAAAAACTGTCTAATAGACCGTTCTACCTCAATTTCAAGATTTTTAACATAGTCGCCGAGTCTGAAAGTAACAAATCCCTCCAAAATGATTTTATCTGTGCTTCTTAAATATTCGGCAATTTTTGCCGATATCAGCTTACGCCTTGACTCAATAAGATTGCCAATATTGTCTTCATAATACGTGTAAAGCCTGGTACAAGCAATACGGTAAATTTCATCCTTGTCATTTTTTGCAAGTCCTTCGCATACACGGGCTATTATCTTTTCTAAAATGTTTTTTTCATAAGATTTAAGAATGTATTCAGCTAACATATCAGATAAATGGTTCAGAACCACCAAATATTTTCTGCCATTTTTCCTTATACATCCGTCAATAAGTATTGTCAGGCAATTTTCTTCCTTACTCACCACTACCTTAAACGGATTTTGTACATTCATTTCAAATCTTTTTTCCAGATAACAAGCCAATCCTCCTATGTCTTTCACGCAGTCTACCCTTAAGGATGGCATTCTCTCACATCCCTTCAGGTGTATTATATGTAAATCTCATTGTCCGTTATACAGAAGTTAAAGGAAATATGCCGCCTAGATCGATGAGATTTCCCTTGGCAAGAGAGACCACTTTTTTCCCGTGTTTTATGCAAAATTCGTAGATATCTTGTGCACTTTTTAAAGTACTTATGTCTCCAAAAAAAGCAATTTCTTTATCAGATATTAATCCTGAGCAACCTCCTATAAAACCATAATCATAACCCTTCAGGATTATATTTTTCTGAGGTGGAATCAATAAAGCATCAAGTC
The DNA here is from genome assembly GCA_964449525.1 of uncultured Ruminiclostridium sp. Classification (GTDB taxonomy): domain Bacteria; phylum Bacillota; class Clostridia; order DSM-8532; family DSM-8532; genus DTU059. The sequence continues at coordinate 2,783 of CAYUZC010000087.1, read as the reverse complement.
CGGCTTCGACAGTTTTCGTATAGATTTGTATATCGGCCGTAATGACTGCTTCTTCTGAGACTACTGCAGTTGAACATTTTGCATATCCCTGCTTTATAGGGTGAACTTCGATATTATTTTTGGCTAAAAAATCGAGAATTATTGAATCGGTATGTTTTGGATTTAAGAAAGCATTTTTTCCGACTATTGCGCAATTGTAAGCGACATCAAAGGGATAAAAATCTTTAACTTGGACAGAACCTTTTATTAATTCAAATCCTAGGTTCTTAAGTTTTATCAGCACGTTTTCCGACGTACCGGGAGCATAGACAAAAACACCCTTACCTATGTTTACCATCTGCATATCTACATGATTAGATAATGGTACTGGCAACGAGGAATGTGTTTCGGTGTAAATAAGCTTTATCCCGAACTCTATTATTGATTTTCTGATCTCTTTTGATATATCACCGGATACAATAGCGTTAGTTACTTTTCCGGTGGGTAGGTACGGATATACAAGGGTATTATTCATTTTATCACATCCCTTGTTTCATAAGCATATCTTATTATTATCCGCACCTCCTGTTATAAGCCGGCCGGATTAAAGTGCGGTTCTTATATGCCGCACCTGTATTTATTGCAGGTGCGGTTAAAGTATTTAATAAGTACTTTTATCGTATAAAAGTTCAGATAAAATCCTAGTATTCTATTGTGTCTAATGCAGACTTAAGCTCTCCTACAAATTCTAGCGGAATGGCCACACCTTTTTGGCTCGGTCTGTATTCGTCACTCTTGCTGTCAAGCCAAAAAGTACGTATATCCAAATAAGACTTATTGTTTTTTGACACTTTTTTAATTTGAATTTCTTCCCTGCTGTTTTTTACAAACTTACTTATTAGTTCTTCAGAATCCCAAAAATCTGCCATTTAAATACCTCCAAAATAATTAATCTATAATTTATCATGTATTAATATAACAATTTAAGCTAAAGCTTAAATTTGCTTTGCTGTATATTATATCACAGAAATAATCAATCATTTCAATAAATAGGGGGAATTATTTTTAAATTTCTGCTAACAATAAACTATTGAAGGTGACATTTGTCGCCTGAAATAAATAAAAGGAGTCAGAAATATGAGAACACCGATTGACAAAATTGCACTTTTGCTCGTTATCATAGGGGCTCTTAACTGGCTGCTGGTGGGTCTTTTTCAGTACGATCTCGTTGAAGCCATATTTGGTGTTGCAACTTGGGGAACTAGTATTGTATATTCGATAGTAGGTATTGCAGGACTATACTGTATTAGTCTTCTCTTTCGAGATGTACCGGCTGTTGATTAAACACGAAAAGGATTCTTCCGTAAAAACTCGGAAACGCTGTGTTTCCGAGTTTTTTAAATATAAACTTTTATGCGCAGAAAGAGTCACCTTCATTGACTAATATTTCGATTACAACAGAAAGCCCAATGCTGTCTTCAAATTTTATAGATGAAACAAAAAGGCCCAAAATTTGAAGAGCTTCATTAAAATCTCTTTGCATACGGTTTCTTACTATATCACATACAATAGTATCCATGTTAAAATCAGGCTCCTCAAATATCATATAAAATTCTTTTGTATCTTAGATTATTATATGATATTTCCCTACAACAGTATATTTTTACTTTAGTATTTTAATTTCGATACGACGATTCTTTTGCCGCCCTTCGGGGGTATTATTGTCCCCTACAGGCCTGTATTCACCGTTTCCGGTAGCCGTAAGCGATGATGGATCAAGATTCTCGGCATCAACAAAATACCTCAGCACGTTAGTGGCTCGCGCTGTGGATAGCTCCCAGTTTGTTTCATATCTCTTATTACTCATAGGAACATTATCGGTATGACCTGAAATTACAATTTCATTTTCTATTTCCCGTAGTGATAGTGCCAATGAGGCTAATACTATTTTACCCTCGGACAATATATCAGCACTTCCTGACTCAAAGAAGATCTCCTGATCAATACGAATTAAAAGATAATCCTTTTCCTCTACAACCTGTACCTTATCAGAAATCCCCTGCTCCTCTATAGTATCTCTTATATCGTTTTTCGCTTCATCAAGCTCTTTTTCCTTTAATTTTTCCTCGGCGTTAACAACCATTTCCTCAGCATCTTCAACATATTTTTCTTTGCGCTTTGCTTCGGCCTCTTCGCTGTCATATTTGGTATAATCAAAAGCAATTATGCTATTATTGCTACTGTCAAGTACCGAATCGCTACCCTTTAAATTAAGCATCGTATATGAAAGACTCGCTGCAATCTCATCAAACTTGTTCTGGTCAACAGTAGCCATCGAAAAGAGTAGTATAAAGAAGGTCAGCAATAATGTCATAAGGTCACTATATGTTGTCATCCACTCGGGGGCACCGCCGCCCGATTCGGGTTCTCTTCTTCTTGCCATTATCTCACCTGTTTTCCTTTATGCTCCTGGGACTTCTTGTTTTTCCTGTCCCTTCATAGATGCTTCATATGCGGCTCTTTGGTCAGGTGATAAGAAGGTTTTCAGCTTATGCTCCATCAGCCTCGGGTTTTCACCTGACTGAATGGACAAAACTCCTTCCATCATCATTTCTCTTAGACGGATTTCCTCTGAACTGTTGCCTCCTAGCTTAGTAGCGATAGGATTACATAAGAAGTTTGCCAAGATACTCCCGTATAATGTAGTTACCAATGCTAGAGCCATTGCAGGCCCTATACCTGATGGGTCATCAAGAGTTTTGAGCAAATTAATAAGACCTAAAAGAGTACCAATCATACCCCAA
>CAYUZC010000086.1:1538-7997 GCA_964449525.1 uncultured Ruminiclostridium sp. | reverse complement strand
CACTTGTAAGTAATCTTATAAGGAAGTTTAATGTCGAAGTAAATATACTTCATGCAAACATAAGTCTTAATAAAATCGGAACCCTTACTGCGGATATAGCCGGGGAAGAAAAGGATATACAGGACGCTTTGGATTATATTGAAAAGCAGGATGGTATAAAGTATAAGCTTTTCAATAAAAAATTGATATGGCAGGAGGAGGATTGTGTTCATTGTGGGGCCTGCACGGCTGTTTGTCCTTCAAATGCCCTAACTATGAACAAAGAGACCTGGTGCCTTGAGTTTATCAAAGAGGAATGTCTTGTTTGCGGTTTGTGCGCAAAGGCTTGTCCCCTAAATGTGATGAGTTTACAGGCTTAGTTATGGAAAATAATCGTTTTTACCGTGAACACATGAAGGCTGAGAATCTTACTTTTTTCCAAGCTAAAGTTGAGCAAACCGATCTTTATATAGGTGCTCTAACTAATCTGGAAGAGAAGGCCATAACTTTTATAAAGGAATACAGACAACAACTTGAAATCTATATAAGGCAACATCCGAAATTTCTCCACAGCTTGATTCCGGTTAAGTTTTTGAAAAATGCACCACCCATAGCAGTGGATATGTATGATGCCTCAGCTATGGCTGAGGTTGGTCCAATGGCTGCAGTAGCCGGCGCTATGGCAAAATTTGTAGGAAGCAGGCTTAATGAGTTCTCTAAAGAGATTATTGTTGAGAACGGCGGAGACATTTTTATTAATAGCGATAATGATAGGGTTATAGGTATTTATGCGGGGAATTCGCCCTTGAGTGGTAGAATTGGCCTGAAGGTTAAAAAGAACAATACACCCTGTGGTATTTGTACATCATCGGGAACAGTAGGACATTCTCTTAGCTACGGTAAGGCCGATGCAGCTGTAGTAATACATCGTGACGCTTCCATCGCTGATGCATGCGCAACGGCATTGGGAAACAGAGTAAAAACTTCTGAGGACATTGAAAATGCTCTTTCATATATAAATAAGGTTCCTGATATTCAAGGAGCACTGGTGATAGTTGGCGAAGTTCTTGGTGCCATAGGTGATATTGAGATTTGCAGGATATAAAAGAAAAAAAAGCCAAACCACCGGGGGGTTGGATTTTGGTTTGGCCAAAAGTATTATAAGATAAATAAATTAACGTATTAATTTATTTATGCAATGCCTATATTAACTTATTCATAATGGATGGTAAAGAATTGCCCCCAAATTGAGTATTAAAGAGCTATAGAAAATAAGCATTATGAAATGATTTGGTTATTATACAAAAAATTATTCGTCAAAAAATTCAGACTAAATATTGCCCTTGTCGAAATATAGTGAATTGAGGAAGATTATTATGGAAATTAATCACAGATTGGATTTGAAAGATGCACAAAGAATAGTGATAAAGGTAGGGACATCAACCTTAACCCATGAGAATGGCAGGATGAATCTAACCAGAATGGATCGCCTGGCCATGACACTATCAGAGCTGATGAATGAAGAAAAAGAAGTGATTTTAGTTTCGTCCGGCTCTATTGGTGTCGGTATGGGAAAGTTCAATCTAAAAAAACGTCCGGCTGGTATGGGGATGAAGCAAGCATTAGCCGCGGTAGGTCAATGTGAGCTTATGAACATATATAGCCGTCTTTTTTCTACCTATAATCAGACTGTAGCACAAATTCTTTTGACAAAACCTGATATTAATGACGAAATAAAAAAGATAAATGTCATGAATACCTTTAAAAATCTATCGAATCTAGGTGTTATTCCTATTGTTAATGAAAATGACACCATATCGGTTGATGAGATAAAAAGCCTTTTAATGTTTGGCGATAATGACACTCTCTCTGCTGTTGTGACACGACTGGTTGGAGCTGATTTACTGATAATACTTTCTGATATTGATGGGCTTTATGACTCAAACCCCAAGGAACACAAAGAATGTAAGCTTATTTCTGTTGTTCATGATATCAATGATATGATTAGGAATTGCGCAGGTGAATCGGGTTCGAGACACGGAACCGGCGGAATGATAACTAAACTTGATGCAGCGGAGATAGCCATCAATGCGGGTGCAAACATGGTCATAGCAAACGGGTCGGATCCTACGATTATACAAAGAATAATTAACGGTGAAGAATTGGGAACCTTATTTATAAGAAAAGATGTAAAATAGTAATATTTCTTTAAAAAAAGGTATAATTTAAGGGCGAAGTTGTTACTCCGCCCTTAAATGCAATTAGTATTAACCGTTTACCTTTTCTTTTAAGGATTTGCCTGCTTTAAAAACAGGGGCTTTTGAAGCCGGAATATCAATAGTCTCTTTTGTCTGGGGATTGCGGCCTTTTCTTGCAGCTCTGTTCTTTGTCTCAAATGTTCCGAAACCTACAAGAACAACCTTTTCTTCCTTTGCCAAAGACTCTTCGACAACGTTTACAAAAGCATCAATAGCAACCTCGCTATTTTTCTTTGTAAGACCTGAATGCTGTGCTACAGCACTTATTAGTTCTGCTTTATTCATAGGATTACCTCCTGCACTAAAATTTCGTCACTATTGTATAACGCGATATGCATAAAGTCAAGCGTTACGGCGGGTTTCCCGAAATAATGTGTATTATTTGATTATAATTCTCAGAAAGTATATAATACTTTACATGAAAGGGTTTGCAAATCATATATGGAGGAGTCCGAATGGCTGATCTCTATTTTTTTGTTTCAAAAAGAAAAATTGAAGATGTAGTTGATTGTGGCCTTAAATTGTCGGAATGGTATGACCGTGAAATAACTATTCCCGGAACGAGTGAAAGTAGGAAGGTATTGAAGGCTCTTCTGAACCCCAGAGACGACATTAAAATGTTGAAAGATACAAATTATCAATGCATTCGTTTGCAAGTTGAGCTTGAATATTGCAGAGTTGCTGATGCTACTCTTTATCACATGGGTCAGGAGAATTCCGGAATTATGGAACAATACTACAAAAACATAATTCCGCTGAAAGAATATTGTTTCGGTACTTTCAGAGAACCTGAAGTTCTTGTTTTAGCTTCTGTTTTGCCTGAATACATAAAGGTTACAGGTGCGGCCTTAGATATTCCGTTATTGTACGAGAATTCTGAAAAATTGTACTTGGAAAATTTGATGGAAAAACAGGAGGAGCTTCATAAAGACTCAGGAAATCATTTATTATATGCCTTTTTTACATATCTCGAAACTAAAGGTAAAGTTACTCGATTTGAGGATAAAGATAAAAATAATGTTGTTTTCTTTAATACTGACAGCGAAGAATATATTGTATTAAGAATTTCATAAGGAGTGAAAACTAATTGCCCGAGCTGGAAGATCCCTCTGTTAAAATACTTAAACTGCTTAAGAATGCAGGTAATAAATATGTTTCCGGGGAAGAACTGAGTAATGAATTGGGAATGAGCCGTACAGCTATCTGGAAACGTATGGATTCCATAAAAGAAGAGGGCTTTAATATTGAAGCCGTCACCAAAAAAGGCTATCGTCTGATTGTGGAAGACGATTTTAGTGGAATAAATAATCCCTACGGAAAATTGGCAGTTCAAAGTGAGATAATCGGCAATGTTTTTGGGCAAAACCTAAGATTTTTAAAAGAGACAGATTCCACAAATACGGTCTTAAAAAAAATGGCTGCTGAAAACGCTCCTGAAGGGACTGTTGTATTAGCCGACATACAGAGCGCAGGTAGGGGTAGAAGAGGGAAAACTTGGATGTCGGCACCTAAGCTCGGCATATGGATGTCAATCCTGCTAAGGCCGAATCTTCACCCTAGCTCAGTACAGACTCTTACATTGGCTGCATCGGTAGCCGTAATGAGGGTGCTGGAACCAATGGGAATTAAGAACTTAGGAATTAAGTGGCCCAATGATATTATTATAAATGGAAAGAAGGTTTGCGGAATACTTACAGAGCTTTCTGCAGAGGCGGAAAGGGTTGAATGGGTTATCTTGGGAATAGGTCTTAACGTTAATCACTTAGAACCAGATTTCCCTCAGGATATCGCGTCAATAGCCACATCTCTGAGGATGTGTACAAATAGCAATATCCAGCTTAATCGCAGTAGAATAGCTGCGAATATAATAAATGAGATGGAAAAAGTATACCAAGACTTTCTTGAAAAAGGCTCATCCTGGGTTGTGGAAAAATGGAAAAAGCGGAGTATTACACTTGGGAAAAGGGTAAATATAATAAGTCAATTAGGCAGTTTTGGGGCTGAGGTGTTAGATATAACAGCAGAGGGTAAACTTATTGTAAGAGATGATGATGGCACAGTTCGCGAAATACTCTCAGGCGAGATTTCGCTCAGATAAGCAAAGTGATTTGAAATTATAGTATTTAAATTTTTTGCTGTAAAGGTTAAAATACTAAATATATCGTAGATTATTTAACGGAGGATTTTATGGAACAGAACCCAAATAATCAGAACAATAATCAACAGCGTCAAAAACAAGGTATACAGAATACCAGTCATAGGCCCGATAATAGGCCTGTAGAAAGAAACAAACGGGTTCCTTATAGAGGGAATTCTAGTACAGATGATAATAATATTATGAAGGCCCAACAGGGGAACAAAGAAAGACCATCGAATCAGGACCGCATAAAAGGTCGTGATAATGCTAAATATGCAACAAAGAACAGAGACCAGAAAGCTACTGAGAAAGTAAGCCGGGATATTAAGCCGACGGTGAATTCAAATCAAAATAGGCCATATAGACCTGATTCAGGCTTTTCTTCAGGGGTAAATACCCGCTACGGCCGAAATGCTTCTAAAAATTCAAGGCGTAATGATATTCTAGGAAGAAGTATTACAGCTAAACGCATTGAAACTGTCGAGGATATTCAGGCTGACATTGAGAGAATAGACAAGGATATTCAATTTGAAATCAAGCAGATAAAGGCTGTGAAGCTAGGTCTTTAACAGAGGAGTTATTATGCTTTTAACCATTGATGTAGGGAATACCAATAGTGCGATAGGTGTATATAGCGGTGATACTCTAGTGGGGAATTGGCGAGTTTCTACAACAAGAGAACGTACTGCTGACGAAACGGGTACGTTGCTTTTATCAATATTTCATCATGCAGGGGTTAGTCCTACAGATATAAAAGATGCTATTATGTGTTCGGTAGTGCCCCCTGCAATGCATTCTGTAATCAATGCTATAAAGAAATACTTTGGTATAAATCCGATTTTGGTAGAACCCGGTGTGAAAACCGGAATAAATATTAAATATGAAAACCCACGGGAAGTGGGGACCGATAAAATTGTAAATGCCGTAGGTGCCTTAAAGTTGTATGGTGGCCCGGTTATTATCGTGGATTTTGGCACAGCGACTACATTTTGCGCAGTAAGTCGCAAGGGGGACTACTTGGGCGGAGTAATTTGTCCGGGCATTAATATCTCGGCGGATGCTCTTTTTAATAAAGCTTCAATGCTTCCTCGTATAGAAATAACTAAACCTAAGCATATTATTGGAAGAACTACAGTAAGCAGCATGCAATCAGGAATAGTATATGGATTCGTAGGGCAGACCGATTATATTGTTAACTTAATGAAGAAGGAAATGCCCGGGGATAATGTCAAGGTTGTTGCTACAGGAGGTATGGCCAATCTTATTGCATCGGAATCAACTATGATAGATGAAGTTAATACCCTCTTGACTTTAGAGGGTTTAAAAACCGTTTATCAGATGAATTCTATAGTTTAAACCAAGACATTTAATGGAATAATGAGAAATACGGAGCAAACACGAGTTTGAGGGATGCATTATATGATTTTGTGTATATTCTTGCGGATATCGGCTTAAATCACCCGTCATCCTTGTTTGATTCTATCTTTAAAATTGTTTAATATTGTATTAGCACTCATTTAAGGTGAGTGCTAACAAGATGATAACCCGTGATACGGGAAATAATAAGGAGGTTTACCTATGAATATTAAGCCACTAGCAGAAAGAGTCGTAATTAAAATGCTGGAAGCTGAGGAAACAACTAAGAGCGGTATAGTACTTCCCGGTTCAGCAAAAGAAAAGCCCCAAATAGCAGAAGTAATAGCTGTGGGTCCTGGCACAAAAGACGTTGAGATGGAAGTTAAGGTAGGGAACAAGGTGCTTATCAGTAAATATTCCGGTACAGAAGTAAAGCTGGACGGTAGCGAATACACAATTGTTAAGCAAACTGATATCCTTGCAATAGTTGACTAATTAGGAGGTAGAAAGATATGGCTAAAGATATTAAGTTTGGTGAAGACGCCAGAAGAGCTCTTGAAACGGGCGTAAATAAGTTAGCAAATACAGTTAAAATTACTTTAGGCCCCAAAGGCAGAAATGTAGTTCTTGATAAAAAATTTGGGTCACCCATTATTACCAATGACGGTGTTACTATAGCTAAGGAAATTGAACTTGAAGATGCGTTTGAGAATATGGGCGCACAGCTTG
>CAYUZC010000086.1:0-1528 GCA_964449525.1 uncultured Ruminiclostridium sp. | reverse complement strand
CACAACTACAGCTACATTACTTGCTCAGGCAATTATTCGCGAAGGTCTTAAAAACGTTGCAGCAGGCGCTAACCCTATGATTCTTAAAAAAGGTATTCAAAAGGCTGTTAATGTTTCTGTTGAAGGATTTGCGGAAATATCCCAGAAGGTAAAAGGCAAGGAAGATATCGCCCGAGTTGCTTCTGTCTCTTCTAATGATGAAGAAATCGGTTCTTTAATCGCAGATGCTATGGAAAAGGTTACCAATGACGGTGTTATTACTGTTGAGGAATCCAAGACCATGGGCACAAGCCTTGAACTGGTTGAAGGTATGCAATTTGACCGTGGTTATGTATCCGGTTATATGGTTACAGATACAGACAAGATGGAAGCAGTTCTGGATAACCCATATCTGCTTATTACCGATAAGAAAATCTCAAATATTCAAGAGGTTCTGCCTATTCTTGAGCAAATAGTTCAACAAGGCAAGAAACTTATTATTATTGCAGAGGATGTTGAGGGCGAAGCTCTGGCAACCTTAATAGTAAATAAACTGCGCGGAACCTTTACTTGTGTTGCTGTTAAAGCGCCGGGCTTTGGTGACAGAAGAAAGGCTATGCTTCAGGATATAGCAATCCTAACCGGCGGACAGGTAATTACCGAGGAGCTAGGATTGGATCTTAAAGAAACTGCAATAGATCAACTAGGTCGTGCTGAAAAAGTAATTATACAAAAAGAGAATACAATTATCGTCGGCGGTAGCGGTGATGATAAAGCTATTCGTGACAGAATCAACTCTATTAAGTCTCAGATTGAAGAAACTACATCTGACTTCGATAAAGAAAAGCTACAGGAAAGACTTGCAAAACTTTCTGGTGGTGTAGCCGTTATCCAGGTCGGTGCTGCAACAGAGACCGAAATGAAAGAAAAGAAACTCCGCATCGAGGACGCTTTGGCAGCAACCCGTGCTGCTGTTGAAGAAGGTATTGTATCAGGTGGCGGAATTGCGTTCGTAAATGTTATTTCAAAGGTTAAAAAAGTTGTTGACGGACTTAGCGGGGATGAAAAAACCGGCGCGCTGATTATAGCAAAAGCATTGGAAGAACCTATCAGACAAATCGCTATAAATGCAGGGCTTGAAGGTTCTGTTATCTTTGACAAGGTTTCCAACAGTGAAATCGGTATAGGCTATGATGTTATTGGCGAGAAATACGCGAATATGATTGAAGCCGGTATTGTAGATCCTGCAAAGGTTACTCGTTCAGCTCTACAAAATGCTGCATCAATAGCATCTATGGTTCTAACAACAGAAAGTATTGTAGCAGATAAGCCGGAGAAGGTTGACTCTGCAGCAGCTGCAGCCGCAGCTATGGGTGGCGGAATGCCCGGCATGATGTAATCCATAGACAATAAAATATATGTATTAAATTAACTTCTAAAGGAGCTGTTTGCAAAGATGATTCATCGTTTTGCAACAGCTCCTTTTTGCATCTAATAAGAATAATGCGAACTAAATTGTAGTGTGCCTACTGTCATTCTGAGTGCCTTC
>CAYUZC010000085.1:0-8230 GCA_964449525.1 uncultured Ruminiclostridium sp. | reverse complement strand
TATCTTCTTCTTTTTTACTCAGAGACTTTAATTTTTCTTTCAGTTGCATTATTTCATCATCGTAAAGTCTAATTATTTGGGCTGCTTCCTCTAGAGCTTTCTCAATTTCATGACGAAATTCAAACCTGCCGGTTATAATCTCAACACTATCATCCAGTAGTCTGTTTTGAGCAATTATCTGCCCTTCTAAAACATTTATTTTTCCTCTAAGGTCATCATGTTTTTTCTGTTGGATATCTATTACTTTTTTCAATCCCTTAATCTTGCTATCTATAGAACGAATAAAATCAGGACTTGGTTCTGTAAATGTTTCGCCTGCCAATTCTCTTTTTTCAATAATCTCAACAGTTATACCAAAATGATCTGTCATATTCGCAATACACTTTTCCATTGTTATTTCAATGTTTTTCATATTGTCTTTAATATTTTCTTCTTCATTAATTCTTCCTCTGACTTTGCTTTCCAATGCATCAAAGTCTGCCCCGGCTTGAGTATAATCCGGCATTATCGCACCGACATAATTTTCATCAGCCCTAACAGCCTCCTCAGAAAAAGTTTCATCTTCAAAGTCAGCAACCCTGGATAATTGGTTATTAACTTCCCACAGTAATTTATCAATACTGCTAATATTGTCAGCTATGGCCTTTATACTACTATTATTTGAATCCTTGTTTTGCATCAATTCAGACAACCTATGCATAAGATCCTTCAGTGCTGTTTGGATTCTTTCAAACTCTCTTTTTGCTTCGGAATAAGCATTATTCAAGCTAAGTAAGCTTTCGGCTTTTTCTTGCCATTCCTTTAATAAAGCAAGATCCTTTATTAAGGCTTCCTTACCTTCTTTAAGCTGCTCTGCTTTACTCTTAATCTCGCGTAGTAATGCTTCATTTTTGCTACTAGAAACTTTATATTCCGCTATTTTCACATTTAGCTCCTTGAGCTTATTTTGCTGTTCCGACACTTTCTCATAAGTAAACTGTATATTTAATTTCTCTACCTGTCTTAAATCGCTGTCATACGTATCAATTCTCTCTTCCAGAGTATAAATCTCTTCATTTACTTTTTTTAAATCCCCTGTGAGACTCTCTTTATATTCCGTTAGCGCATATTCCGATAATATCAGCTTCTCATTTGCAGATGGGAATACAATTTCTTTAAAGTCCAGCAGTTTCTCACTTCTAAGCATATCCACATCTATAACAGGAACGGGATAATCATTATATAGGCTTCCGATATTTAACCTTCCGCTTTTTAATCTTGCAAAAGAATCATGATCAATAAGAACAGAATAGGGCAATAAGGATATACGTTTTAAAAGATTCTCACGATCATTTGGATTCCTCTCACTTAAATACTTAATACCGGGTTCAACAAAAACACATTTGTTTTTAAGCTTATCCGCAAATGCCAGAACTTCTTCATTAGGAATATAAAAGCCATGGGTCTCCAGTATCTGTATCCTTCTCTTTATCGCATTCTCATCGATTCTTTTTTGTAATAGCTGCTCTTTATTATCATACAATAATTTATTAATCTTATTTTTTAGTTTTCCTAACTCCTCCGCAGCATAAATCCGGACTTTCTCATTTATAGACTCAAGTAAATCTTCATATTCGGTAAGGAATCTTTTTGGTTCCTTAGCCTGCCAATTCAAATCACTTAATTTTTGGTTGTTTTCAGTAATATCTTCTTTCGCATTTTCAAAAGCTGCTTTATTGGCCTCCAATGCATTGTCGGTATCGGTTAAAGACTTTTCAATGTTGATTTTTCCCTCCGATACAGATTTTAGAAAGGATTTCTGATCAATAACTATATCCATACGACCAAAACTATAGAAATAGTCCGTCAGTTCCCTGATTCCCTTTTCAGCTTTGCTTATTTCATTATTTTTAATCTCTGCCCGGGCGTTAGCGGAACCAATCTCTGTGTTGATTTTACCAATATTATCATCAATTTGGTTATCCTTCTCCTCAAATGTTCTCATTTTTGATAATTCAGCTTCCTGCTTCCCCTTTAAATCCCTTTCGGTTTTTTTCAATACGGCTTTATATGTTGAGCCTGCTTTTTTATATGTTTTTAAAATTTCATCACTGTCAACTGATAAGGTTTCCAGCTTCTTCTGTTCAACCTGGTACTTTCTTTTCGTATCTTTATATTGTATATACTCTTTTATGGCTTTTGCTTCTTTTAAAACTATATCCTGTCTGTCAGCTTCAATTGTCAGAGTCTCCTGTCGGTCTTTAACATCACTTTGCTCAGCCTCAAGTGCATTTTTGTTAAACTCTAAGAGCTGTATCTCCAAAAGCTGTTTTTCATTGATAGTTTTTTTGTTGTTTTTTTCTTTTTCTTCCAGATTCGCATTAGTGTAAGTAATGTCATTTATGACAGCTTCTAAATTCTTAGCCAGTAAATTTTTAATCATCAATGCCTCTTGCTGTAGGTCTTCTTTATAGACAAAATCTTCTTCCATTCTTTTAGAAGTGTTTAATACTCTATTATAAAAATTGCGAATTTGGCTGTATTCTCCTAAGTGCTCCCTATCCTTCATCAGCTTTGCCAAGCTCTCTCTGATTTCTATCAATGTGTCGGCCAGTTGTTCATTTTTATCATCATTTAACTTGCCTGATCTGCCGCTTCCATTTTCAGTATCATTAATTATTGGAATCAGAAGGTTTTCTATTAATCTTCTCGAGGTTTTATTCTCCCTGAAATATTTCTCTATGCTGTTTTCGCCGCTATTTATTTCCCGAATAATTTTCCATTCTGTGCCTATGAGATTATGACTGCCTAAAAAATCCATATATTCGCCCTTTTTATCAAAAATTCCAGCGGGAATATTCTTCTGCGTAAGCCTTTTTAAATCACTCCGCAGCTCATCATAACCTTTGAAGGTTTTTCCGTTTCTATTCTGTTGGGCAAGCTCAAGCGAATTAATATCATGTTCAACAGGTTCGTTGTAAAAAATGACATAATTATAGTAGTCAATTCCTTCGTTGGAAATATCATCATCCTGTTCAAGCAGAACCTCGTCCAATTGTTGATTGTCGGTACGGCTTCTTTTCTTACGGGCACAAAAACCGGTCAGCATATATTTATAACGCTCACCTTCATCCAGAATCCACTCAATTAAAACATGGGAGGTCCTGTCCTTACCACCTGAAAAAATATTCTTTAGCGGTTTGTCCTCCCGTAATGATGTATTTGGTATGACAGTCTGTAAAAGCATCATCAATAAAACTGACTTACCGCCTCCATTTTCAAGATCATAGGCTGTAGATTTTCCTGAAAAGTTCAACCGGAAATCCTCAAAAAAAGCCTTAGCATTATTGAAAGCCACATTTACCAATCTCGCTCTGTTCATATGGGGCATTATTTTTTGACCTCCAATGCATTAATATAGGACAAAATATCATTTTTGTTGTCCCGATCCTCGTAGTAATAATATATAATTGCTTTAAACCTGTCTGTTGGAAATATCAGATTCCGTTCATTTTCTATGAAAACCAATTCTTCACTCTGTAAAAACAAGCAAACATTTTTAACAAAGGATATTTTATCGTTTTTCCCTCGCTGCTGCATATTCACCCTAGCATCAGTCAATCGGATCCAAACCTTGCATATATCTGCAAAATTAAATTGGTACTCTCTGCTTATAGCTTCAAGGTCATCAACATTAATTAGTGCATCAAATTTATTAGTTATCTCTTCTATCAGAGCCGAAAATCTTACATAATTGATGGCTGTGTCTATGCCCGATTCCTTGTAAAACATGGTTATAAGTGTCATAATAATGAAATAGCAAAGATATAGTTCATCGTTTCGGCTTATATATGGTATTTTTTTCTTAAGATCATCATTGGTATATCCAAAAATCCTATTGGCAACGCCAGGACTGATAAAAAGTTTTTCTTCATAAATATAAATCTTAAGCCCCATTTTCCCTGCTATATATAAAACCATCTCTTCTACATCTGCATTATTTCGATAGCATTCGTATAACTCCCTGTTTTTGCTTCTGCCTATGGCTTGCCCCTCCAAAAGTGCGTTAAATATCGAAAAGGCATTATCCAATAACTCCCTGGTACTTGCGTTCATTCGTACTTAATCCCCCTGAAAAACATATTTGTAACCTTAATACCAGACCCCAGGTCTATATCATCTTCATCTTTGGATTCAACCTCAAGCGTGAATCCGTCGGTTGGAATACTATATTTTATTGCCGCCGCATGCAGTACATCCTCCATCGTTCGAAGTCCGTCAATATCTGTTTTATCTTCATTCAATCTATACTGCCTGGTACGTTCTCCCGGTAATTTACCCCTATTCAATACAATCAAAAATGATAAGAAATCAACATTGCTTATAGCTTCACTTCCGTATTGGGTTGACAAAATATTGCACCATTCCCTTAAATTCAATTCTTTCCCGAGGCAATGAATTAATAAACCGGCAGCATATATGACAAAATTTTGTGCTACCCGGGCTTGTACAAGCATATCGGTAGTTTCTATTTGAGAAAGCTCAACCTCTTCCTCAAAAATGCTGTCCGGTTCATCTTCGGTACTTGTAATTTTTTGTGCCATAAATATACGTAAGGGGTTAAAGCTTTTCTTTATATTAGGCAGAATCAAAGGTTCAAATAAAAACCTTAAGCTCTCAGTAGGCAAACCTTTGTTTATTATCTTATCAAACTCTCCGATAAAATTGAACCGTTCGGTAAAGGCTGTTTTTCTCCTTAAATCCAGTATCCGATCATATTCCTTAACTAGACTTGTAGCTTCCTTTAGCAAGTTCTCATGGCTGCGTATGGCTTTTCTCATTTCTGCTTCAATTCGCTTAACCATTTGATAAGCTCTTTTTTCCTTCTCCGTTATGGTGTTTCGGCTTATCTTATTTTGAAAATCGTCGAAGGTATCCTGCAGAAGATTCCTTGATTCATTGAAAAGCTGGGTTTCTTCATCAAATTGAAGCAATGTGCTTTGATGATACTCTCTGTACGCGACAGCACCTTCACTGCCTCCTGCCATCAAAAGGCCCAATATATAGTTTTTCCGCTCGAGCTTCCGCTGAACCTCCATATTAAGCCGTTTTACTGTATTATATGCATAGGTAAAGGAGCCTTTTTCCAATTGAAGTTTGAAAAGCAGCAGATTAATAGTTATTTGACTTTCTTCAGGAAATTCCTTTGTTTTTAGGTAAAAATCCAGACCTTGCTTTGTTATATGATAATACAGCTTGCCATCCTCATCTGAAAGCTTCATCTCAATGAGCTTAACATGCTTTTCTTTTCGCACGGCGTCAAAAAAGCTGTAGTAAGGGACGGTATAATTTGCCCCATTGTTCTGTAATTCATCAAGTATTGTATCTGTAAGAGAAAGTGCATCCTCTTCTGTTAACTGTCTATCCGTCAACATATGAACTGTTCGGATGACAAATTCCTCAATATCTTTGAACAACAAGCCCTGAAACTTTAATCTTCCTTCATGGAGTAAGAATGTGAGCACTGACATACAAAGCTCGGCAACCGGATAACCAGGCTCTTCTTTTACCCGGTTGCGCCTCAGAATGTCCATAAAGGGATAAAACACCTTCAACTGTTCCATACGTTCATCCAGTTCATCACGAAAAGTGCGTATAACGGCAGTTGTTTGACCATACTCACCATATGGCTCTTCTAGAATCAGGTCAATATTGTTTTCTAATTCTCCAAAAGGGTATAATTTGGACATTTATTCTTGCTCCGCGTTAATACTTAATATTTTCTCGAACAATTGCTTCATTTTTTTTAAGGAAAATGCTTCCTGAGGTACATATCTGCCAGCTACGATTATATCATAAATACTGGCTGCCGAATCTTTGCAAAAATAACCTAGAAAATTATCAAGTGCTTTTTTATTCAGGCTCTGAGCTTTTGGTACAAGGGTTGTCCCCTTTGATTTAGCAGAAGCAATCAGCTGCTCATAACCTAAGATATAAGGCTTAATATTGTACTTGTCATATCTCTGTACTAGTTCGTCAAGAATAATTATGCCTTCGGAATCCAAGTCACCAAAATATATGAACTTATCTTTTTCATCTAATCCATATTCACCGATGAATTGAAAGCTGCTGATAATTTTTCTTCCCTCACCGTAAATTAGCATATCAACATCAAGACTGCCATCATCAAAGGCCGCATATTTCATGGACCAAAAAGTATCTTTATTTTCTATTATATATACTTTTCTGTTGGCTTTGCTTGACAGGTCACCCTTCAAAAAACAGAAGAACGGTTCTAATGTAGTTGTGCAGTACAAATCACAATAAGTCAAGCCTAGTCTTCCAAGGATTGCTTCGCCGTAACTTCTGTTCCTTTCATTACCTTTCAGAAATTTTTCATCATTAAATAGCTCATAGGATCGTTCATTTACAGTTACCCAAATTTTGTCGGTAGATTTGAAAAAATCAACTAATGCAAGGATATACTCCTTATCCTCCAAATATTTCATTGGATTGGAAAGATAATATTTAATATCCATAGGCTTGATAATAGTATTTATAATCTCTCCGTGTATTTCATTATTATCAATCAAAGGTGCCGGCTTAACATATTTTAAATACAGACCACGGTGATTCATTTTACTTGACTTAACAGGCTTAATTATGTTTTGGTTTACCAGCCTGTCTAATGCTAATTGAAATGCAGCTTCAAATTCCAAGGTATGCTTGGCTAAATCTGTTCCCTCAATTATTGTTTCAAACATTTCATACAATGTTTGAAGCGGAATTCTCTTTTTTGTATATTTATCTATAGCCTTTTCCATCGCTTTGGTTTTCAATATAAAACCTCGCCTGTACATTTTATTTATTATACGTAATCATATATATTTTACTTTATTTTGAATATATAGACCAGATGCATTTGATGTTTTCACGGCAAAATCATGAACGGGTATCTGAGAATAAATACCTGCCACCGATAATAAATCTGTCTTTTTCATTTCCCTGTCAATTAGCAATTTTCACAATGGAGCATAAGACCAAGCCATATAATTCACCCCATAAATTAATATACCATAACTGTAAAATATTACTCTTCCTAAGATGAATCTAATGTGTCATAGGAATCACTTTTGACCCTGTTGCAATATCTATGAAGTAACTGAGCATTACTTTTCTCAGTTTTTCCACCTTGCGAGAACGGAATGATATGGTCAACCTCGCAGTCATTAATACTTAATATCTTATTATTGCAGTGTTTGCAGATATAACCTTCATAAAATAGTTCCCTTTTTATTTCATCAGAAAACAATCTGTTACTGCTATTATTTACTTAGCTACCGATGATAGAAGAAAGCAGATTATATACTTTCATTATTCTCCCAATCACTCTTTTTCTTGAGCCTGTTGCAGCATATGTATCTTCTTGATATTGTAAATCTGTTGTTTTAATGTCGTTGATTTTTTCACGGATTTTATCTGCATGAGCAATCAAATCATGTTTATCGAAGAAGGAAAAAGGAATTATTATCGAGTCATAAACTGAACCGCTAAATTTCCGCCCATGGATCTGAGGCGGAATATCCGAGAACTCGCCAATCAAGGATCAGGTCTATGTCCTCAGAAAACCGCTCAATCAGTCCGAAACATTTTGATAAGCTGGTCCCCCCCCTTGAAAGCTATATGTTTTGCCCATGCACATTGGTGGAATAGATAACCAATCGTCCAGCAAACCCAAAAATCCTTTTCTGCCATTGCCTCCGGTAATTTGATGTCGTGAGCTGTTGCGAGGAACAGTTCCTCGCGTTCCCGGCGGTCAAGCTTAGCGATTCTATTCATAGCTGCCCTCCTTTTGGATGTTTATAGGAAATTCACGCCGTAGGCGCTATATATCCTATTTGCAAATTTTGCGTATGAGTGCATAAACCCAGGCAGTGACTCGCTTCGCTTCCATAAGCATCTGAGCCTTTTCATTATAAGACAGTAATTTTGAGATACTTTGGAGTTCCTTATCTGTCACATTTCCCTTGCCCAACGCTTTCAGCGCCTGAACGACAAGCGCAGTTTTATATGATATATTAATAATCTCATTCAACTCAGATTCAACTTTCTGTCAATAATTGATTCCATAAAGGAAAAATGAAAAACCCCGAAACTCTTTGTTTTCGGGGCTTTTCTTGGTGATCCACCGGAGACTCGAACTCCGGACACCTTGATTAAAAGTCAAGTGCTCTACCACCTGAGCTAGTGG
>CAYUZC010000084.1:0-8294 GCA_964449525.1 uncultured Ruminiclostridium sp. | reverse complement strand
TATCCTGATGAGCCATATGCTCTCTGATGTCGGCTAACTCGTTCTTTATTTCTTGTTGGCCTTCCGAGAGTTGCTTGTATCCATCAAGAAGTGCATCAAGCTTCGATCCGTGTACTTGTTCTATTCTGATTACATGATTACCTACTGATTGAATCTCACTTTGCAACTCACTCTTTACTGATTGAATCTCACTTTGCAACTCACTTTTTACTGATTTTATATCACTTTTTAAATCAGCGTACATCTTTTCCATAAACTCAAATACTTTATCTTCCATATAAATCCTCACCATATTTTCTCTGTTTGCTTATACCCTATCTTTAAACTCCATCAGCTTATTCTTGATATCATTCTCCATGGTCTTAAGCTCGGTCTCTACCTGGGCTCTCTTTTCACGGCCATCCTGCTGAATCTTCAGGGTTTCTTCCAGTGTTATGATAAGGTCCTCATTAACCTTTTTCAATGTCTCGATATCCACAATTCCACGCTCATTTTCTCGGGCTATATCAATTGAGCTGGTCTTAAGCATCTCTGAGTTACGTGCCAAAAGATTATTTGTGGCATTTGTAACATCCTTCTGAAGCTTTAAGGCCGATTGTTGACGAAGCATGGTAATAGCAATGGCTATCTGGTTCTTCCAAAGCGGTATAGTATTCATTATTGAGCTCTGAATCTTCTCCACCAAGGTCTGATCATTATTCTGAATCAAGCGGATTTGCGGTGCAGTTTGAATTGCAATCATACGGCTCAGCTTCAAATCATGAATCTTTTTTTCAAACCTTGATATAAGTTCAGCCATGTCCTTTACCTTTTGCGCATCCATAGCGTCACCGGTTTTCGTGGCTTTCTCCTTAAGTTCAGGCATTACTTTATCATTAAGATCCTTTAGTTTTAACGAACCGGCCATAATAAATATATCAAGTTGCTTTAAAAAGTCCAGGTTTTTGTCGTACATGGTGTCCAGAGTTGTTATGTCACGAATAAGCTGGAGCTTAGATCTGTCCAACTGGTCAATTATCTTTTCAATTTGTACACTGATTTTATCATAGCGGGAGATAAATTTCTGAGTTTCCTTCCTTATTCCCCCGAACATCTTAGCGAAAGAAAAACCCTTTTGATTCGGATCAATTGTATCAATATCAACATCTTGTACCTTAACCAAAAGATCGGTAAGAACATCTCCAACCTCGCCGCTATCCTTTGCTCTTATTTGATCAAGCATTGCGTCAGAAAATTTGGATATGTCACTCTGAGCCAAATTTCCGTATTGGATAACGTTTTGAGAATCAGACACATTAATTTGTGCCGCAATGTCTAATACTGTTTGTTTATCCTCCGGTGACATCTCATTCCATTTGTTCACATCATAATTCTCTACTGTATTCAAACTCTTCTGAGCAGGTGCGGATTGTACCTGAGCATCCATATTCATTACCAAACCTTTCCTTTTTATATAAGCACATTATATACCATTTCTTGTCTGATTTGAATTATTTTTATCTTCTTTTGTTGGTGTTGTCCCATAGTTATTCGCAAGAGTTTGAAACACCTTAATTTCAGTATCTAAATCAATAACATCATTAGCCAACATTTTTTCCTTCTGCTGAAGAAAAGTAGCCCGGATTCCTTTTAAAGACTTCTCGGTTCTTTCAAGTGTCTCAATTGCATCAGCAGGCATGGGTCTTGTGGTGGCTAGCTCTACATATTTCACAATTATCTTATGGGTAGGCTCTAAATAGTATGTTATAAACTGCTTTACTATACGGATATCCTTGGGATCTTTTTTGAGCATATCAAACATAGATTCGGCAATACGGCACAAATCATCAACCTCTTTGGATATTTCAAGCTGTGATAGGCTTTTTATTGCTTGCCTCATTCCTGCGGTAAGCTTACGGCCCTTCTTAATGGTATCCTCAATGTCAGAGTGCGTCATGCCCTCTACAATAATGGTATCATCTTTTTCTTTTTTGGAAAAAGATAAAATTACCACAAGCCATCCTAAAACACCGGCTATAAGAGGTACGGTTAATGTGCGCAACAAAAATAAAAACAAGGCAAAAACAGCCACTCCGGTCGCTATGGATATTATTCTACTTGTTGTAGATAATTTCAATTATTTCACCACCATTTACATTTGCATACATATAATTATTTTACTCTATTTTAATTCTTGGGTAAAGAGGCAGCTATATGGCCGGGCAATTGCCCGTTGAGTAATAGGGTCAAGATTTGCTGCATCCACTATCATTCTATTCTCAACTGCTCCCGTTTTTCCATCTTTTTTGTTGGGAAAACTTCCCTCGAGCACCATAAACCTTTTTCTGTACTCTTTCTTCCATCCGAATTCAGGTATCTGTTCCAATAGTGTTTTGACATCCAAAGCTTTTACGTAGCTGTCATTAAGAAATTCGGGCATTACCGTATTTTTTAGTGAGCACGCATAGTCAAGAGCGATAAATGAATCAAGAGCCAGCGTATTTATTCCATCAATCTGCGAAGCATAATCCCTTAGAAATTCAAAAAGTGTAGTTGCAGCAATAGGTTGATACAATCTTCCGTGGCTCTTTAGGAACTCCGCAAAGCCCTTATAAAGAGCAAACGGTTCTGTAAAGTAATCATCAAGATATTGAAGTGTATAGGTAAACCGCCCGGAGTTTAAGGTGCGATCCAAGGCTTCCTCAATAGCTTTTATTTCAAGAATCTCCATAGATGTCATGTATTTGTTCTCAATAACCTCATATGGAGGATAATCTCTATATTTATAACAATGCAAATCTGCTTCCTTCCGCATTCTGGTTCCGTGAAGGAGCTTTAGAAAGCCTAATTGCAAGTGATGGGCACCTATCTGATAAATAATTTTGAATGATTCTTTAAATGAGTCCATATCTTCATAGGGTAAGCCAGCGATTAGGTCCACATGAATATGAAGATTTCCCTTACTCATCAGAGCCTTAAGATTATCAATGGCCTTTTGAACATTCATGACTCTGGAGACCTCTTTAAGAGTCTTGGAATTCACGGACTGAATTCCCGCTTCAATTTGAACAAGTCCGACAGGCATTGAGAGCAGACTGTCAATCTGCCTCTTAGTAAGGATATCCGGATTAATCTCAAAATGAAAAGTGATCCTTTCATTTGCGAACTCACGTATAAACTCCCATATTTTAAGAGAATGCTCCTCATTTACATTAAAGGACCTATCAACAAATTTAATCACCTTGGCTTTGGCTTCTACCAGCTTTTTAATATCTTCCTTAATCATGTCAATAGGATAATATACAAGGCCTGTGCTTTCCGAGGACAAGCAATAGGAGCAACGATAAGGACATCCTCTTGAGGACTCGATATAGGCAATCCTGTCTTTAATCCGCTCCAGATATGCGGAAACATAGGGCGATGTATAGCTCCGCTCCATGCAGGCATCCGACTTTTCAAGTGCTTCTTTTGCATGAATCAGATTCTTTTTTTCTATGGCCTTCAATAATAATGGAAACCTTTCTTCTCCCTCACCTTTGACCACAAAGTCGGCTCCTATAGAGTAAAACTCATTTTCTGAGCCTTCATAACTTACTTCCGGGCCTCCGATAATTATTTTGCATTCAGGTCTGGCTTTTTTTATGTCGCTAATCAGCTTAATTATTAATCCACGATTCCAGATATAACAGGAAAAGGCCACCACATCCGGACGTTCATCTAAAATTGAAGCCCAAATCCTTTGCATTGAATCGTTAATCGAGTATTGCATAACCGTAACCGGAATATTCTGTTTAAGGCAGGCGACGTTCAAGCACCATACAGCCAAACTTTCATGCTCATATTTTGCATTTATTGCAATTAATAAAGTTTTCATATTCTCCTCATAAATCATTTTTTAATAAGGTCACACACATGTAATAAAATAGGGGAAGATATACTCCCGCTTTAAAGACTAAGCAACACACGCCCCTTTAGAGGCGAAAAACACCTGAATTTACTTTATATCCTGTCTATTTTAACTCATTTTAATAAGGGGAGGCTATAAATAAGATTAAATTTTGATTAAAACAACATCGTATAACCGGCACTGTATAATTGTAATAATACCAGCTTATGGTGTATAATGGAAGAGTTAAAAATACTATAATGGGGGTAAATTTATGAGTATTACATCTAGACCTTTTGGAAACCTACCGGACGGAACCGGTGTAAATCTTTATACGCTCACTAATAAAAATGGTCTAAAGGCAGAAATTCTAAATTATGGCGGAATCGTTGTTTCCCTTTATGTTCCCGATAAGGATGGTAATTTGGCTGATGTAGTTTTAGGCTATAATAAGTTGGAGGATTATCTTGACAGATCTCCTTTTTTTGGCGCACTTATCGGCCGTAATTCAAATCGTATGGAAGGCGCATCTTTCAATCTCAATGGCATTAAATATAATTTGAATAAAAATGAAGGTAATAACCAATTACATGGTGGAATTATAGGCTATGACAAAAAAATGTGGGATGCCAAAATCTTATCAGATGATAATGAGGCTCTCGAATTGAGTCTATTCAGCCCTGACATGGATGAAAATTACCCTGGAAACCTTGAAGTGAGAGTAATTTATCGCCTTTCAGATGAAAATGCATTAGAAATTAATTATTATGCTGCATCTGACAAGGATACTATTGTCAATTTGACAAACCATACTTATTTTAACATCTCCGGCCATGATTCAGGAACCATACTAAATCAAGAACTAAGCATTGATGCAGATTTCTACACTCCGATAAATTCTGAACTATTACCCACCGGTGAAATCTACAGTGTAAAGGGTACTCCATTTGATTTTACTCAATTAAAGCGCATAGGTGAAGGGCTTTCAGATTCTTACGAAAATGAACAAATGAAATTCGGAAACGGTTATGACCATAATTTTGTATTAAGGACTCCGGCAGGAAGTTCGCCCCGGGAAATTGCAAAGGTATATGATTCAAAATCAGGTCGATTAATGACAGTATTAACCACAAAACCTGCTGTCCAGTTTTATTCCGGTAATGGACTCAAGGGTGCCGGGTTAGGCAAGGATGGTATTTTATATGACAAATGGCACGGGCTATGTCTTGAGACTCAATTCTATCCTAATTCAATGAAATATAGTCATTTTACCTCCCCCGTACTTAAGGCCCAACAGACTTACCATCATGCGACAATTTACAAGTTCAGTACTAGATAATAACGGGAATGACTAAATGAAAAATGTTATTGATTATGTAAAAAATGAATTGAATAGATTCGATTCAAAAAAATTTAATTTAGTAGACAGCCTGGTACTATCGCAGTTCTCTTATATGCATTTTGAACGCCTTGTACCAGGCTTTTCAAATGAATTGTCTCCGGTTCGCATAGGGGATTTATTGAAGGCTGAGCATTTTAACTCCATGTTTGATGACGTAATGTTCCCTGAAAACAACCTAAGTCTTTTATATGCCCTAGCAGCAAGTCCCAGATTCAGAGATATAAAAATGAATTTCTATGTTAGTAAGCTGGATTATAAGCAAGAAAAGCAATTTTCAGCCGTAACATATTTTTTAGGTGACGGAACATCATTCATCTCATATCGCGGAACAGATCTGACTTTTGTCGGGTGGAAAGAAGACTTTAACATGGCTTTTAAAAATCCTGTCCCATCCCAAGAGGAGGGTGTGGAATACTTAAACACAGTAGGAGAACTGTTAAGCGGTGATATCAGAATAGGCGGACATTCAAAAGGTGGAAACATCGCGGTATATTCGGCTATGAAATGCTCCCCTAAAATTCAAGACAGAATACTTGATGTTTATAGTCATGATGGCCCCGGCTTTAAAAACAGTATTTTCCACACTCCCGAATACATTAAAATTAAAGACAAAATACAAAAAATATTACCTCAATCCTCCATTGTCGGTATGCTTTTGCAAACTCAGGAAAGCTATAAGGTTGTTAAAAGCCATAAACCCGGTATTATGCAGCATGATTCTTTTACATGGGTAATCGAAGGTGATGATTTCCATTATGTTAACAATATTTCTAACAGCTCGCTTAATATGAATAAGACAATAAACGAATGGCTCGCCAATATTTCTGATGAAAAGCGTGAAGTCTTTATTGATGCACTTTTTCAAGCAATCAATTCAACAAATGCCAAGTCCATAGGCGATATGAGCGAGGTGCATATAAAGGATTTCGCATTAATACTAAAAGCCTTCAGAAGCATTGATAATGAAACAAGAAAGTTCATATCACAAACCATTCGAGACCTTATTGTGCTATACGTCAAAAACCTTAACCCACTGAACAAGCAGTAAACAATTCTATGATTTCTCACTGTGAAGTGCTGCGTATACACCGCCTTTTTCGATAAGCTCCTGATGGGCACCCTGTTCTTCAACGCCTTTTGAGGTAAGAACAATTATATTGTCGGCATTCTTAATGGTAGAAAGCCTGTGAGCTATAATAAGGGTCGTTCTTCCTTTGGTAAGCTTCTTTAATGATTCCTGAACCAGCCTTTCGCTCTCATTGTCCAGAGATGATGTAGCCTCATCCAGAATTAATATGGGTGGATTCTTTAAAAAGGCTCTGGCAATAGACACCCTCTGCTTTTGGCCTCCCGAAAGCTTAATGCCCCTTTCGCCTACAAATGTATCATACCCGTTTTCAAGCTCCATAATGAAATCATGAGCATTAGCAAGCTTAGCGGCTTGCAGAATTTCATCCCGTGTCGCTTCCGGTTTTCCGTAAATAATATTATCCAGAATTGTGCCCGAAAATAAATATACATCCTGTTGCACTAGGCCTACGTTGCGGCGTAGAGAATCAAGGGTAATACTTCTGATATCCTTACCGTCTATGGTAATGAAACCGTCGTTGACCTCATAAAATCGCGGTATAAGATTACAGAATGTTGTTTTTCCGCTTCCCGAAGGGCCTACCAGAGCCACAGTCTCGCCCTTATCTATGGTGATATTTATATTTTTTAATACCTCAGTTTTATCATTATAACTAAAGGCAACATCCCTAAATTCGATTTTTCCTTCAACATTATTTAATTCAATAGCATCCTCAACATCCTCTATTTCAGGCTTTGTATTTAAAATCTCCAAAAATCTGTCAAACCCGGTCATTCCCCTCTGAAGAGCTTCTGTAAAATTCACCAGCCTGTCTATTGGGTTTAAAAATACATTAATAAATAGAATATATGCGATGAGAGCTGATGTTGTAATCTTATTCTGGCTTAAAAAGATTCCTCCCAAAACAAGTACACTCAAATATAGAATCCCCTGCAAAAACTGGTTGCCTGAAAAAAATTGACCCATCAATGTATAGCTGTCTTCCTTGGTTTCTAAAAACTGTAGGTTTCCATGATCAAACTTTTCTATTTCAATTCTCTCGTTGGAAAATGACTTTACCACACGAATTCCGGAAAGGCTGTCCTGAGTTTGGGCATTTACCAATGCAATCTTCTCTCTGTTCTTTGCAAACACAGCACGCATTTTAAGGTTGTAGTGCGCGGTAAAAGCAATAATAATTATCATTAAAGCTAATAGTATCAGCGTCAACTGCACATTCATTGTAAGCATTATGATAACTGCACCAATAATTTTTATAATCGATATAAACAGGTCTTCAGGCCCGTGATGGGCAAGCTCCGATATATCAAAAAGGTCATTTGTTACTCTGGACATAAGCTTGCCTGTATTGGCATTATCATAAAATGAAAAGGGTAGCTTTTGCATATGACCAAAGAGATTCCTTCTCATATCCGATTCCATACGGGCTCCCATTATATGTCCCCAAGAGGTAATATAGTGCTGACAAAAATACCTGATAATGTAGAGTGCTAAAAGCCCTGCTCCCGTGATAAATACTATTTGCTGCATATTTTGAGGGCGTATAATATAAACCTCATCCATAAGGTATTTTACTAGTGAGGGAAACAATAAATCTATACCTGATAGAACAAGAGCACAGAACATATCCATAAAGAACATGCCCCTATATGGTCGATAATACGAAATGAATTTTTTTAATTTACTCATAAACTGTCTAAGTCCTCCATTAAGCGTATCTAATATTTTACTATGTAAAGTGTTTAAAATCAATCTATTACAGATTCTCCTTTTTACTTCTAAAGAACGTATCTAAAGCGGTTGGCCATTCTTTTTTATTAAGTACTGATAAATGTAATGAAAATTTATGAATAAGACATACTAAAACAGGATTCATACCCAAAAATTCATGATAATAAAGGAGAAGTAAAAATAATGGCTAAACAAACAATGGATGG
>CAYUZC010000083.1:0-8375 GCA_964449525.1 uncultured Ruminiclostridium sp. | reverse complement strand
TTTTTTTATGATGAATTCATCATTTCTTTCTGCTATACTCATTATAAATCGATAAGAGAGTGACGATAATTGGTGTAGCCATTAAAAAACGATTTTGGAGACGTGTATGAATTTTAAAATTGATCATTATAATATTAACATTATGGATTTAGAAAAATCTCTTGCCTTTTATAAAAATGCTTTGGGGCTAAAAGAAGTAAGAAGGAAAAATGCAGAAGATGGAAGCTTTATTCTGGCCTTCTTAGGTGACAGCAGTACATCTCAAAGAATTGAACTAACCTGGTTACGTGATAAAGAAGGAAAATATGAACTAGGAGACAATGAATCGCATATTGCTTTCATTACCGATGATTATGAAGCTGCGTATAAGCTTCATAAAGAGATGGGCTGTATTTGTTATGAGAATAAAGGCATGGGAATTTATTTTATTAAAGACCCGGACGGTTATTGGATAGAAATAATCCCTGCAAAAAGGTAGAGTGAATGACAGACACAAATATCGACCAATTAATTAGATCCAAGCGGAAGACGGTATCGCTCATAATCACAAAAGAAGCAAAGCTTCAGGTTAGAGCGCCGTTAAGACTGCCTTTAAATGAGATAAATAAAATAGTCAATGAGAAAAGTGAATGGATAATCAAATACAAGAATATTGCTATAAAAAAACTTGAACAAGCTCAAATTTTACTGGATAAAACAAAAGGTCAAATTCTTTTCTTAGGTAAGCCCTATAAGATTACACCGAATGAAAATATCAAAACGATTCTTCTTGAGGATAAAAAAATGCTTATCCCTGTAAAATGGCACGGTAACTACGAATTTCTTGAAAACTGGTACAAAAAACAAGCTGCATTCATTCTACATAAAAGGATTGATGAAATATCAAGGCATATCGGCATATCATTTCAAGGTTTTCGTATAACTGGTGCAAGAAAAAGGTGGGGTTCCTGTAATAGCAAGAATCATATCAACCTTTCATGGAGACTCGTAATGGCGGAGTACAATGCAATAGATTATGTTATTATTCACGAACTTTGCCATGTAGTGCACAAAAATCATTCGTCTGCATTTTGGGATTTTTTAAGCGGTTTTATGCCGGATTATAAAATTTGGCGTAAATGGCTTAAAGATAATTCATTTATACTTGATTCGTTTTAAACTTGCATTTTAACATAAAGCTCTTATAAACTAATCGTTTATAAGAGCTTTATGTTGTAACATTATAGTTTTAGGGCATTATAAATATGTCTTGAAACTTATATGACTTTAATATATAATTATGACCAAGTAATAGTATAATATAATAACATCAACTAATAATTGGGGGCAGGGTCTATGAATAAAGGATTTGAGGTATTAAATAAAAAGGGTAGAAGGATTGTCAAGGGGCATGGTCATTATGAAGCTTCTTATGTTTCCGACTGTAGAGAGTTAGTTAAGAGAAGTTGTGAAAAATATGGCACGAAAGTAGCTTTTAAATTTAAAAAAGATGGGAAGCTTATCGAAAAGAACTATATTGACTTTGATAAGGATGTAGACGCTCTGGGAACTGCATTGTATAATCTTGGGTTGAAAGATAGCTTCATGTCTGTCTTTGCCGAAAATCGATATGAATGGGGAGTTGCATACTTCTCAATAATAAATGGAACAGGAGTAGGGGTTCCTCTTGATAAATATTTACCTGCAAACGAAGTTGAAAACTTGGTTTCAAGAGGCAAGGTTGAGACAATCTTCTATAGCCAAAATTATCATGAAATGATGTTAGAATTTTCAAAGAAGGAATCTACACTCAAATACTTCATTTGTATGGATGATATTGATTTACCTTCAGATGATTCAAGGTTTATCTTAATGAGTGCTTTAATTAAAAAGGGCTCTGAATTGATAGAGCAAGGTAATAAAGAATTTATTGATGCAGTTATTGACACTGAGAAGATGTCAATTCTCCTATTTACATCAGGTACTACAATGGCTTCAAAAGGCGTTATGCTATCTCATAAAAATATCGCCAGCAATGTAACCTCCGTAACAGCGCTTCTTAAAATTTATCCTACTGATGTACATCTTTCTCTTCTGCCATTACATCATACCTTTGAGAACACAATAGGACTTATGTTTATGATACTTTCCGGAGTCACTATATCATATTCGGAAGGTATAAAACATCTTGTTCAAAATATTCGGGAATTCAAAGTTACGATTCTTGTAGGGGTTCCTGCAATTTTCGAGGCGATTTATGGTAAGGTTATGGACGGAATAGAGAAACAGGGGAAAACAGGTCTTATTAAAAAGGTTACAAAGGTTTCAAACTTCTTACTCAAAATGGGCATTGATATAAGAAGAAAGATTTTTAAAGCAGTATTGGATAAGCTAGGACCGGATTTAAGACTATTTGTATCAGGTGCTGCTCCTATTAATGCCGAAATACTAAAAGGCTTTCAGAGCTTTGGAATTACCTTCTTACAAGGATACGGACTGACTGAAACCTCTCCTGTTATTAACGCCACTACTTTCTATCATAATGTTCCTGGTACCATTGGCATTCCTGTTAAGGATGTTGAAGTAACAATAGATAGTCCTGACGAAAATGGAATGGGTGAAATTCTTGCTAGAGGCGCCAATGTTATGTTGGGGTATTATGAGAATGAGGAAGAAACAGCTCAGGTTATGGAAGATGACGGATGGTTCAGAACAGGTGATTTAGGTGTGATTGATGAGAATGGTTATTTAAAAATAACCGGCAGAGCAAAATCTATGATAGTCTTTACAAACGGGAAAAAAGCATTTCCTGAAGAATACGAGATAATATTAAATGTTATACCCGGTATAAAGGAATCCTTTGTATGGGGGAATAAAGCAGCAGACGGTGATATTCACGTATGTGCAAAGCTTATAGTAGACAAAGAATATTTTGAATCTAAAGATTATACAAAAGAAAAGATAGGTGATGAGCTGGAAACAGCAATTAAGAACATTAATAAAAGTATTCCGCGGTATAAAATTCTTAGGTATTTTGTTCTAAGCTATGAGGAACTGATAAAGACTACAAAAATGAGTATAAAAAGACCTATTGAAACTGACATGATGAAGAGGTATCTTGATAAGGTAGGGGTCGATATAAGGAAAATAAACAAAAGTTTTATTAACAATTGAGGAAACAATGATTAAAAGGGCTGAAAAAGAAGATTACGAAGCCGTAGTCAACTACCTTGCCATGGGTGGTAGCATTAATACCACACCTTTATCTTACATAGAAAAGTATGGCTTTGAAAAAGATTTTCAGGATGTTTGGCTCTATACTGATAAAAATAAAAATGCCCTTGCGGTACTCATGAGGCACTTTAACAGCCTCTATGTTTACAATGAGGGTTGTTTTTTAGATGAGGAAGAGCTAGGATCTTTTATATCATTTATCAGGCCGGAAATAATTTCAGGCAAAATGGATGTTATAAGTGGTATTTCCTTATTTATTAACGAAATGTTTCTGGAGACTTCAACACACATGGTTTTGGAAAACAAGGATTTGATTAAGCCTTGTGCAAGGGTTGAAAGGGCAGGACTAGAGGATTGTAGGGATTTGGCCGAGCTTATTTTCAGTATACCGGAATTTTCTAGATTCTATAATTCATGCGATGAGATCGAAAGAGGAATCAGAAGAAGAATGGAAATGGGGATTTGCCGTTATTTTGTTCTAAAAATAAACGGCATAATTGTCTCCCAAGCTTATACTACAATTGAGTCTACAAAATATGCAACACTCGGTGGAGTCGTAACAAAAAAGGAATATCGCAAGCAAGGATTAGCCTCATTAGTCGTAAGTTGTATCTGTGAGGATATATTTAAAGTCAATAAAATACCAAATCTATTTTATAGTAATGAAGAAGCCGGGCGTATTTATGAACATCTCGGATTTGTACCGACAGCTGATTATGCAATGCTATTAGATTATAAATATAAAAAATAAACTAAATATTATTATACAGAGTATTTCACATATATTATTATAAAAAGCAAAAAGAATATAACTTGTTAAATAAAGTAATTTATGCTAGAATATAATCCAAACAAATGTTCTTGTTTGGAGGTTTTTTATGTTCAGCCGAGTATCTACCTGCGGACTAAACGGATTAGAGGGTTTTCATATACAGGTTGAATCGGATATATCAAACGGCATTCCTGCTTTTGATATTGTAGGTTTAGCAGACATTTCGGTAAAGGAAGCCAGAGAACGAGTTAGAGCGGCAATAAAAAATTCGGGCTTTCAGTTTCCGGTAAAACGCATTACAGTTAATCTTGCACCGGCGGATACCAGAAAGGAAGGCTCAGGATTTGACTTACCTTTAGCTTTGAGTATTCTTGTTTCCGCGGGAATAATTCCACAAAATAAAATAGACGGCTATATGGTAGTGGGAGAATTAGCGCTGGATGGAAGCATAAGGCATGCTTCAGGTATGCTTTGTAAAGCGATTGCGGCATTGGAGCTTGGTTTTAAGAAGCTAATGGTACCAGAGGAAAATTTTAATGAAGTCTCTGTTGTAAAGGAACTTGAAATATATCCTGTTAAAACTCTTAAACAAGTAGCGGAGTATTTCTCCGGAATAAACCCGTTGAGCTTCGAAACTCGAGAAAGAGCATATATACCCTTTCAAGGTATATATGATGAAGATTTTTCAGATGTAAAAGGCCAAAAGAATGCTAAACGCGCTTTGGAGGTAGCTGCTAGTGGAGGACATAATATAATTATGATTGGAAGCCCGGGATCAGGAAAGACAATGCTTGCACGAAGACTTCCTACTATTTTACCGGATTTAAGTTTTGAAGAGGCGCTTGAAATAACAAAAATATATAGTGTATCCGGGCTGTTAAATCAAAAAATAACACTTATCAATGAGAGACCCTTTAGATCACCTCACCATACAGTCAGCTCGGCAAGCCTTGTAGGCGGAGGGAGTCATCCAAAGCCCGGTGAAGTAAGTTTAGCTCATAATGGGGTGCTCTTTTTGGACGAGATACCGGAATTCCCCAGAAGAACACTGGATGTATTAAGGCAACCGATTGAGGATGGTGTAGCAAATATATCAAGAGTAAATTATTCTGTAGCATATCCATGTAGATTCATGCTGGTAGCGGCTGCAAACCCATGTAAATGCGGATATTATGGAGATTCCACCAAGAAGTGTACTTGTTCCTTTAGAGATGCTGAAAACTATTTATCACGGCTGTCAGGTCCATTGATGGACAGAATTGATATACATATTCAGGTGCCTACATTAAAATATGCTGAAATAGAAAATGAGAGGGTTGAAGAATCTTCTATGGAGATAAAAAAACGGGTGAACAGAACAAGAAGGTTACAGCAGATGCGTTATGAGAAATATGGTATATATTGTAATGCTAACTTAAGGGGTTATATGATCAAAGAGTTTTGCAAGGTAGATGCGGATGGAAAAAAAGTATTGAGAACGGCCTTTGATCGTTTGAATTTAAGCGCAAGAGCTCACGATAGGATTTTAAAGGTAGCAAGAACCATTGCTGATATGGAGCTTAAGGAAAATATCAGTGCGAAGCATGTGGCAGAGGCAATACAATATAGAGCTCTTGACCGGACCTTAAGAGTATAGAAGGAGCCAAACATGGATAATGAACTTGAATATTTGTTAAAGCTGAGTAGAATTGAGAATTTGAGAACTACAGTCAAAATAGACCTTTTAACTTTGTTAGGAAGTCCTAAAAAGATATTTAATGCCGATAAGGGTATTCTATTTAAGGCCGGATTCTCGCAACAAAACTATGAGGCTTTTCACAGTAATGAGTTAAGCCAAGAAATAAAGAATATAATTGAAACATGTAATAAGAAAAGTATTAGTATAATACCGATTTCTCATGATGAATACCCGGAAATGCTTAAATACATACCTGATCCTCCTTTGTTACTATATGTTCGTGGCATTATACCTAAATCTAATTCGATAGCCATTGTCGGTTCACGAAAAGCCTCAGGTTACGGTATAGAGACAGCATTCAAAATGGCGTCTGAACTGGCATTATCGGACATTACAATAGTAAGCGGTATGGCTAGAGGAATTGATACTGCATCACATAGCGGAGCACTGGATGCAGGAGGGAAAACAGTAGCAGTCCTTGGATGCGGTGTCGATATTATTTATCCACCTGAAAACAGAAGTATTATGGAACGTATAATTAAATCGGGAGCTGTCATTTCAGAGTATCCTCCGGGAAGTCCTCCGTCAATGATACATTTTCCTTCCCGTAATAGAATTATTAGTGGAATGTCATTAGGAACACTGATAGTTGAAGCAGGATTGAAAAGCGGATCGCTAATTACCGCAAATTGCGCTTTGGAGCAAGGCCGGGATGTGTATGCAATACCGGGAAATATTAATAATTATAATAGCATGGGAACTAACAGATTAATAAAAGACGGGGCAAAAATAGTATTAAATCCTGATGACATTCTGGATGAACTGAGCTTTGGAATGGTACCGTTGGAAAAGAAAAGCAAAGGAAAAGGAAAAAGAAGAACAATTATTTCGGGGGAGAAAGATAAAAAGGTTGTATCAGCTTTAAGAATTGAAGATCTTTGTGATGAAGAATTGTCTGAAAAAACTAATATACAGTTAATTGATTTATACGAGGTATTGCTTGATTTAGAGTTAAAAGGCATTATTAAAAAAAGCATTACAGGCAAGTATATGTATATATTATAGTATGGTTATCTAATGCATAAGTAAATGTAAAAAGCATAATATTCATAACAGGAGTAAGCTCTTAAGGCGGAGTCTTTATGCAGTTCTTCTATATCCGAACAAAAAATATTGTTCCTTTACTATTTTTGATTATATTTATTATTCTTGTTTTTATTAATATGTTTAGCGCAAAGGAATATTTAGCCCAGGTAACAAAGCAATATAATGATGATATACCTATATATTCTGTCGATTGTAAAGAAAAAAAATGTGCGATAACCTTTGATTGTGCGTGGGGAGCAGATGATATTCCAAACATACTTGACATACTTGATAAATATAAAGCTAAAGGAACGTTTTTTATAGTCGGATTATGGGCCAAAAAATATCCGGATACAGTAAAATTAATTTCTGACAGAGGCCATGAAATTGCCAATCACGGGTATTCACACGCACACATGGCCCAAATACCAGAGGGTAAAATAAAAGAGGAAATATTGCTTTGTAACGATATACTCGAAGAAATTACCGGAAAAAAAATTAACTTGTTCAGGCCACCTTACGGTGAATACAATTCAGCTACTGTAAAAGTTGCTAAAAACCTCGAATATCAATCAATTCAATGGGATGTTGATTCTCTTGATTGGAAAAAAAGCATGACTAAAGAAGATATTTTCAAGCGTGTGACACAAAGAACTACGAATGGGTCAATTATTCTGTTTCATAACGATACACTATATACTGAAGAAATAATGCCGTCTATTCTTGAAAATTTAACAGCCAACGGCTTTGAATGCGTAAAGGTTTCAGATCTTCTTTTAAAAGATGATTATCGGATACGTTATGACGGAAGGCAGATAAAAGATATTAAATAATCTTGTTAAACATAAATATTGTTAAAAAACATGTTTAATACCCTATGAAATTGGTGAAATATATTATATGATTCAAGTGATTAAATATTTAAATTATGACGATATTCTTTATATACTTTTTACTAATGTTT
This sequence comes from uncultured Ruminiclostridium sp., assembly GCA_964449525.1. Classification (GTDB taxonomy): domain Bacteria; phylum Bacillota; class Clostridia; order DSM-8532; family DSM-8532; genus DTU059. Next base: position 662 of record CAYUZC010000083.1, on the reverse strand, counting down.
AATCTTATTGATTAAAAAGGCTTCTAAACGAACTTGATACTGAATAATAATTAACAGGTAGCATGTTCGATAAATACGAAAGACTTTGAGAGGGGTTGGAGTGTCAGATGTCTGGAAGCTCGACTTTAGAAAACAACAGTGTCAATCTTGTCGGTAAGGTAGTAGCTAGTCCTGAATTTAGTCACGAAGTATATGGAGAAGGGTTTTACATAGTATTTATACAGGTACCTCGATTAAGTGATAATTATGACAATATCCCCGTGATGTTCTCAGAGCGTCTGGTTAGCCCGGACAGCATTGAGGATACACAATATCTTGTTATTGAAGGGCAATTTCGCTCATACAATAATTTCAACAGCAACAGCGGTCATAAGCTAATGCTTACTGTTTTTGCAAGAGAAATAGAGATTTCTGAGGAGGAGGTGACAAATAAGAATCCTAACCAGATTTGTTTAAATGGGTTTGTATGTAGAAAGCCCATGTACAGAACAACACCTTTTGGACGAGAGATCGCTGACCTATTGCTTGCCGTCAATAGAGCCTATAATAAGTCAGACTATATTCCTTGTATTGCATGGGGAAGAAATGCAAGATATGTATCGGGTTTTGAGGTTGGCGATAGGATTCAGATACGTGGCAGAATACAGAGCAGAATATATCAC
>CAYUZC010000082.1:0-8517 GCA_964449525.1 uncultured Ruminiclostridium sp. | reverse complement strand
ATCTGGCAGGGGAGACAAGGGTCGAACTCGCGACACGCGGTTTTGGAGACCGCTGCTCTACCAACTGAGCTACTCCCCTATGATTTTATTAAGGTTACAGTATCTATAACCAAATGACCGAATTCAAGTATACAATAGAAATTATCTGATTGTCAATCTCTAGCCATAATGTTTTTAGAGCTTTTTCAAGTGCAAACTGCTGTATCGTTAATTTTGTCATATACTGCTACCAACTTGTTAATCGGTGTTCCTAACCCGTGGAATTTGATCTCATATTCGGTCGGGATATTCCCTTCCAATAAGTCACTGCTATATAAGTCAAATGTAGTTTGTATGAGATTATAGCCTGAATCTTTAAAAGTTTCAATTGAATAATCAAACAGGGGGCGGTTATCAGTTTTAAATTCTATGACTGATCCGGGCTTTAAAACTTTCTTATAGAGGGTTAAAAATTCCGGTGAAGTAAGGCGTCTTTTGGCATGACGTTTTTTAGGCCATGGATCTGAAAAATTCAGATATAGCATATCTACTTCACCCGGTTCAAATACTTCTTCCAGATTCTCGGCATCAAAGCTGATTACAGCAAGGTTAGCAAGGCCTTCACCGGGTATTTTCTTTATGAGCTTTATTAATACAGCAGGAAACTTTTCAATAGCTATATAGTTTATGTGAGGATTTCTTAAGGCCAGTTCTGTAATGAATTGTCCTTTACCGGAGCCTATTTCCATATATATAGGTTGATTGTTTTTAAAGTATTTATGCCAATTACCCTTAAGGACCTTGGGCTCTCGGATGAAATTATTACATTCCTCTAGTTTGTCATAAGCATTAGGAACATTTCTAAGCCTCACTTTTACCACCTCCTGATTATGTCATTATAAAGCATCAGTCTAAAGATAACAATATACAAAAAGATTCTTGTGAGGTAAGATATTGAAAAACCCTGAACCAGTTCATTATGCTTGACACTAATTACGTAGAAATGCATAATGAAATAACTAAATATAGGATGGAAAGACTGATTTAAGATATGGCTTCAAATTCGTATGATTTGACCCAAGGGAGTATTTTAGAAAAACTGCTTAAAGTGGCGGTACCTATTATGGGTACACAACTTATGCAGATGGCATATAATCTTACCGATATGTTCTGGCTTGGCCGCACCAAGCAGTCTGTGGTGGCTGTTGCTTCAAGTGGTTTGGCAGGCATGTATCTGTGGTTGGGTATGGCTCTTTTAATGATCGGGCGCATGGGCTCGGAAATCGGAACATCGCAGAATCTGGGTAGGGGAGATACTGAGTCTTCGAAAGGTTACGCTCAGGATTCCGCTCGAATCGCATTAGTGCTTGGGATATTCTATGGTCTGGCGTTGATAGCATTTACTGAACCGCTGGTCTCACTGCTTCGGGTGGGTGAGCAAGACGTGTTTGCTAAAACTTGTGCTTATCTAAGAATTGTGGGAGCGGGCATACCTCTAGCTTATTTATCCGCTGCGATAACCGGTGTGTTTAATGGTGCGGGCAATTCCAGACTGAGCTTCTGGGCAAATGCTGTGGGCCTTTTTGTTAATATGATTCTGGACCCGCTAATGATTTTGGTTTGGGGATTGGATGTAGAGGGAGCGGCTATTGCCACAGTCATTGCGCAGGCTACCGTGTGTCTGCTGTTTATATGGTTCATAAAGCGTCACCCCAATAGGCCTTTTGAGCATTTTCGCATTTTAGGACGTTTAAAGCCTGAAAGAGTACGCCAGATTATGCGCTGGAGCTTGCCTATTGCCCTTGAAAGCGGGACTTTCACGGCTCTTGCAATGGTTGTTACAGCAATGGTGTCCGCATGGTACGGGGAAACTGCTGTTGCGGTACAACGGGTGGGAAGCCAGATCGAATCCTTATCATGGCTAATCGGCGGTGGGTTTTCTTCTGCTGTAACGGCCTTTGTAGGACAAAATTATGGAGCTCGAAAATGGGCTCGTATCAGGAGAGGCTACCGTATTTCACTATTTACCCTGCTTGTTTGGGAAGGGTTTGTAACTTTGTTTTTGATATTCGGAGGGAGATATTTCTTCTCGCTTTTCTTACAGGAACCTCCTGAAATCTTGGATATGGGTGCTACCTATTTAATCATCCTGGCCGGGTGCCAGCTTTTTATGGCACTGGAGGGTGCATGTGCCGGTACCTTTAGAGGTATGGGCCGTACTCTGCCGCCGAGCTTATGCAGTATAGCATCAAATATTTTACGTCCTATTCTGTGCTGGTGGTTTGCCCAGTGGATGGGGCTGAATGGTTTATGGTTGGGTGTCACAGTATCGGCAATACTTCGCGGTATTCTGATGTTTATCTGGTTTACAATATATGAGCGCCAATTACCCCATGTAGACGAGAGCGAATCCGGGTTTCTCAAAAAGCACGTGGGAGGTTCTTTTGCTTCCTGAATGCCTTCTTAATACATTGACAAATCGTTGCTTTTAAAATATAATTTTACTGTAAAGCAAAAATACTTGACAGATGGTATGTTTATGAATGATAATATAAAAGCTGAGCCGAATCTTTTAGATACTGTTGAGGATATCTATGAAATAACTGTGTTATTGGATTTTTACGGTCAGCTTCTAACCGAAAGACAACATGAAATAATGGATCTCCATTTTAACAGCGATCTTTCGCTGGGGGAGATTGCCGAAAATTTTAGTATTAGCAGGCAAGGTGTTCATGATAGTATACGCAAGGCTAAACAGGCTCTTAATGGGTACGAAAAAAGACTTGGACTTGCAGAGCGATTTATTGAGCAGGAAAAAAATATTGAAAAGGCGTTAAAATGCCTGAAAAGCATGGGAAAAAGGTTTCCCGAGTCTAAAGAGGATGCTGATTATAAACAGGCAATGGATTTACTGGAAAGAGTATTGGACACATTATAAGGAAAAGATATCGTATAGCATAGAGGTTTAAAATGGTTTTTGAAGGATTGTCAGAAAAGCTACAGAACCTGATGAAGAAAATGAAGGGCTCTGCACGTGTAACCGAGAAGGATGTTAAAGAAATGATGCGCGAGGTAAAGCTTGCGCTTCTTGAAGCTGATGTTAATTTTAAGGTAGTTAAGGATTTTGTAAATATTCTAACCGAAAGAGCTGTCGGACAAAACGTTTTAGAAAGCCTTACCCCGGGACAGCAAATAGTTAAGATAGTTCATGAAGAGCTGATAAAGTTAATGGGGTCAATACCATCAAAGTTGACCTATTCACCGGCTCCTCCCAGTGTTTATATGATGGTAGGCCTTCAAGGCTCAGGTAAGACTACAACTACCGGCAAGCTTGCTAACATGCTTAGAAAAGATGGCAAACGTCCGTTATTGGTTGCATGTGACGTGTATCGTCCGGCGGCTGTAAAACAGCTTCAGGTTGTAGGCGGGCAACTTAACATTCCCGTATTTGAGATGGGAACTAATACAAATCCTGTCGAAATAGCAAAGAAAGCCGTTGCTCATGCAAAAAGCATGCAATTTGATGTTGTTATAATAGATACGGCCGGACGCCTTCATGTAGATGAAGAGCTGATGGATGAATTAAAGCGGCTCAAAGAAACGGTGAAGCCTCACGAAATTCTACTCGTGGTAGATGCTATGACCGGTCAAGACGCAGTCAATGTAGCCGGTTCATTTAATGAAAAGCTTGGTATAGACGGTATAATTCTAACAAAGCTCGATGGTGACACAAGAGGCGGTGCAGCCCTTTCAACCCGGGCAGTTACAGGTAAGCCTATTAAGTTTACCGGGTTAGGTGAGAAATTAAGTGACTTGGAGCCCTTTTACCCCGACAGGATGGCTTCCAGAATCTTGGGGATGGGAGACGTACTGAGCTTAATCGAAAAAGCTCAGACGGCCTTTGATGAAAAGCAGGCTATTGAGCTTGAAAAGAAGATGAGGACGGCGACCTTTACCCTGGATGACTTTCTTGATCAAATGCAGCAGATAAAGAAGATGGGACCATTGAATCAGATTCTTGGAATGTTGCCGGGAGTCGACACAAAAGCTTTAAAGGGTGTTGATTTGGATGATAAACAGTTTGCGCGTACTGTTGCAATAATTCAATCAATGACAAAGCAGGAGCGCAATAATCCAAATATTCTTAATGCTAAAAGACGTATACGGATTGCAAATGGCAGCGGAATGACCGTGACCGATGTTAACAGGCTCTTAAAGCAGTTTGAGGATATGAAAAAGATGATGAAACAGTTTTCCGGTGGTAATGCAAAAAAGATGATGAAGGGTATGGGCGGCTTTAAAAGGCCATTCTGAGATTATGCTTGAAGCGTCAAAGACTTAGATTTACTTGGTCGGACGATATAAAGAAAATATATTTACAAAACAAATGAAGGGTGGTGAAATCATGGTAAAGATTAGATTAAAGAGGATCGGCGCGAAGAAAAAGCCTTTCTACAGAATAATCGTTGCAGACGGAAGATCTCCACGTGATGGTAAGTTTATTGAGCAAGTAGGTACTTACGATCCAAAGACTGAGCCCTCTGCTATTAAGGTAGATGCTGAAAAAGTAAAGAAATGGCTGAGTACTGGTGCACAGCCTACCGAAACCGTTAAGAAGCTCCTAAAGATTGCAGGAGTAACAGAGTAATTTCTATACAAAGTATGAGCGTTCCCGTGACCCGCAAACAATCATTGTCTGTGTAAGCGGGGAGGGTTCTTCTTTATGCAACGAATGGAGGTAGTGCCAATGAAAGAGTTGCTGGAGAAAATTGCAAGATCCATAGTTGACAATCCTGATGATGTTTCTGTAACTGAAATAGACGATGACCAATCATTGATTCTGGAGCTTAGAGTAGCTGAGGAGGATATGGGTAAGGTAATCGGAAAGCAAGGAAGGATTGCTAAAGCTATACGGGTTGTAATGAAGGCAGCAGCCATCAAGGAAAGTAAGAGGGTTGTTGTTGAAATAGTTTAGAAAAAAAAGCAGGAACGGAAAGGCCGCCCCTGCTTTTTTGTTGCATAATTAATATGAAACATATACTTAATTATTTATTTGTAATATAACCCTCAGCCTTCAGAAGCTCTGCAATCAGCACAGCACCGCCTGCGGCGCCCCTGATAGTGTTATGTGACAGGCTTACAAATTTATAGTCATATAAGGAGTCCTCACGCAGTCTGCCGACACTTACGCCCATACCGTTCTCGATATCACGATCCAATTTTGTCTGAGGCCTGTTATCCTCTTCAAAATAGGTAATGAACTGTTTTGGAGCGGAAGGGAGGTTTAACTCTTGTGGGATGCCTTTATAGTTTCTCCAAAGAGAAATAATTTCTTCCTTTGTAGGCTTCTTTTTGAAGTTTACAAAAGTAGCGGCCAAATGCCCGTCGGATGCGGGAACACGGATGCATTGGGCTGTTATAACAGGTGAAGTAGCTTTAACTATAGCTCCATTTTCTATCCTGCCCCAGATTCTCAGAGGTTCTTGTTCGCTCTTTTCTTCTTCTCCGCCTATATATGGTATTACGTTATCCAGCATTTCGGGCCATTCCTTAAATGTTTTGCCTGCTCCGGAAATTGCTTGATAAGTACACACCACTAATTGAGTGGGTTCATATTCCTTGAGCACATGAAGTGCGGGAACATAGCTCTGTATGGAGCAATTGGGTTTTACAGCGATAAAACCTGTTGATGTTCCTAAACGCTTTCTTTGGTATTCAATTACTTCAAGGTGATCGGGGTTGATTTCGGGAATAACCATAGGCACATCGGGAGTCCAGCGATGGGCTGAGTTATTGGAGACCACAGGAGTGCCTGTCTTAGCATAAGCTTCCTCCAATGCCTTTATCTCATCCTTTTTCATGTCTACAGCACAGAAAACAAAATCTACTTCCGATGCAACGTTTTCTACTTGGGAGGCATCCTTAACGATAATACTTTTAACCGAATCGGGCATGGGAGTTGTTAGCTTCCATCTTCCGCTTGTTGCTTCCTCATAGGTTTTTCCTGCCGAGTTTGAGCTTGCTGCAATAGAGGTTACTTCAAACCAAGGATGGTTTTCAAGGAGGGCTACAAATCTTTGTCCGACCATGCCGGTTCCACCAATGATACCGACTTTTAATTTATTTGACATAATACTGCTCCTTTCAGTGCGTAATTACCATGCAAAACTATAGTATTCTAATGATAATACGAAAGCATCTGTATAATCAATTAGTATATTTTATAAATTATAAAGGTTCAATACCACAATAAATGTATTATTGTTAAAAGACCTAGTTTTTAAGTATTTTAATTTTTGCTCCAGTCAAGATTTGTCCACTGTTTTACACAAATGCCATCGTCTCGACAATGAAAGGTTTCTAAGTTTGGATTACTTCTATCATATATTGAACGTGAAGCAATCCAATTGCCTTCAAGATCATACTTGTAGTTCTCAACAATGATGTAATCGGTGCCGGCCTCAGGAGTAAGCGTATCCGGCAGCTTACCGGGGAAGTATTCTGTTTTTGACATTATATCGCTATTCTTGTCCATTTGCATTATGACTATCTTTTCAGGTGGTAGCATGATGGACATTGAAATCTTGATATGGAAGCTCACGGACTTGCTTTTTCCGTTTTCTGTTATAGTTGTTGTTTCATCAAGTGTTTGTGAGTAAACCGAACTCTCACCCTGCTCACCGGCTAACATAATACCATTTCCTGAAGTAGCATAGACACTGCCATCAGAGCTTTGGTAAACAGGGTTAATATAGTGAGTTTTGGCAACTTGCTTTAAAGATACATAGATTGTGCCGTCAAGACTGGTTTTATCTTCATCATCACCATAGTGAATACTCATATGCCCGTCGCTGATAGCTTCATCGGAACCTGAGGTGATAAAGCTTTCTTCATTCTCGGTGGCAGGAACTGTTGCTGAAAAATAGGAGATTCCTCTAACATCATCAAAAACAAATTCTCGGGTATCAAAAGTGTTGCCAGTCTCGTCTTTTAGGGTTCGCGTTGTAAGCTTAGCATATAAACGCCCTTGGTACTGACTACTGTTGCCGTCAATGTTAATTAATCCGCCGTCTAAATGTTTATTAAAATTGTCGTTTAGATATCCTTCCATATCAAAAAGATCGAGATACTCGTCAGTTACGAATACACCAATTAGTCTGTCTTTGCTTTTTTTGTCTCCTTCATCTTCAAGGGCGAGCTGACACCCCGTTATATTTAATAGTATTAAAACAGTCAAAAATATAATAAATATTCTCTTAATCTTCATTGCTATCCTCCAAATTACCATCGAATTTCAAAATGTCACCTACGTCACATTCAAGAAAATAACATATTTTATTTACCGTTCCAAAGCGAATGCCCTTTGCTTTGCCACTTCTGAGTATTGATAGGTTTGCCTCGGTGATTCCTATAAGAGCACATAGCTCCTTGGAGGTCATACCCCGTTCTTTGAGGATATCTTCAAGGTAAACTTTTATTGCCATGTTGATTCCTCCTCATATGAACATATCGTTATCATCCTTTAGTTGCTTGTTTTCCTTAATATATTGAGCAAGTAAAAAAGCTGCCAAAACAAAGGTAACAGATAAAAGCGGTATCTGAACCGAACCGTTCACTACCAATAGCTTTTTAATAAAAACAAGCTGTAAAAGGTTAAAACCGATATTGGAAATCACAGTAATTATCAGGGCTAAACCACATATATGTGAAAGCTTTTCAGCGACAGTGACTGATGCCTCAGAATAGCGATCAATCGAAAGCTCTCTAAGAAGATCTTGACCAATAAATACTACAAGTATGACTAGTATATAAGGTAACACATTAACCAGATATTCAAGCACAAGAAAGATATAGCTTATTCCCAGGTTATGCTCATTTCCTGTGTTACCGGCACGCAGCGAATCAAAGAAATCCAGCAAAATACCGAATTGGCCTCCGAAAACAAGGAACACTAACAAAATATTAATTATATAAAGTAAAACAACAAGGTATTTCTGTAATCGATAGGTATCGGCAACAAAAAATTGACGTAAAATTCTCAGAAGAATATATCCAATCAAAATGGAGTATGCAATACCCCCCAGCAAAGCCTTACCAATACTCAATACTTGGGAGCCTCCGATGCGTGTACTGAGTAAACCGGGATTTACCATCAGATAGATAACAGCAAAAAGAACCACACTTAGTACCGCTAACAGCGCATCCTCAGGGAACAGTTTACGCTTTTTCCTGAGGAAAAACAGCACAAAGGCCGGTATGAGGCAAATAGTAAGGTAAAAAACAATTGATATTATATTTCCGGAAAATCCTGATAGAGATAGCATTCGCAATAGTATTCCGATTTGCTCAAATGGGAACGCAATTAATGCGGTAAATACTTGGGGCAAAACTTCTCGAGCAAGATATAAAAGTATGCATAGTGCTGCCTCGCACGAAAGAGATAAATAAAATAATTTTCGTTTCATATTCCCTCCAAATTATTGTAAAACGATAATCTAATACTTATTATAGCCTGAAATTATCGTTTGTCAATAATTT
>CAYUZC010000081.1:0-8518 GCA_964449525.1 uncultured Ruminiclostridium sp. | reverse complement strand
TACGTCGCTACGCTCCTTGTAAACAATGTAACGACCTTCAGCAGTAGCTTGTTGCCAATCAGACTTCGTCTTCTTGGACAAGCCTTGCATGGGTGTTACTATCGTTTCCTACGTCGCTACGCTCCTTGTAAACAATGTAACGACCTTCAGCAGTAGCTTGTTGCCAATCAGACTTCGTCTTCTTGGACAAGCCTTGCATGGGTGTTACTATCGTTTCCTACGTCGCTACGCTCCTTGTAAACAATGTAACGACCTTCAGCAGTAGCTTGTTGCTAATCAGACTTCGTTCTTCTTGGACAAGCCTTGCATGGGACGTACATCTGCTTCTTCGGTCGCTTCACTCCCTCACAAGCAGTGTTACGGCCACAAAAAATGAGAAGCTCTCGGCTTCTCATTTCAAATATCTCATTATTTAATTATTTTCTTTTCAGAAGTGCTTTGGCCTTTTCAAGAATATTTTCCGGTGTTAATCCGTATTTTTGGACCAATTCATAAGGTTTTCCGGATTCTCCGAATGTATCATTAAGACCCACCATCTCCATAGGAACAGGACAATTCTTAACCACTACCTCAGATACTGCGCTACCTAAACCACCGAGTAAATTGTGCTCCTCACAGGTTATTATCGCACCGGTTTCCTTGGCGGCTTTTATTATTATCTCACTGTCTAAAGGTTTAATAGTGTGAATATCAATAACTCTAGCTAAAACGCCCTCCTGTTTAAGAGTTTCTGCCGCTTTCAAAGCCGGATCCAGCATAAATCCCGATGCAATTATTGTAAGGTCTTTACCATCTTTTATCTGAATTCCTTTTCCTATTTGAAATTGAGTATCGGCTTCATATATAACCGGCACATTCAAACGGCCAAGTCTTAAATATACAGGCCCGTACATTTCGGCTGCAAGCTTTACCAGTGCGGTTGTCGATACTGCGTCAGCTGGTGATATAACGGTCATGCCCGGGATTGCACGCATGAGAGCGATATCCTCCAGCATTTGATGAGATGCTCCGTCCTCACCAAGTGTAATACCAGCATGAGTTGCCCCAATTTTTACATTCAGGTGCGGGTATCCAATGGAATTTCTCACAGAGTCATACGCTCTTCCCGCTGCAAAAATAGCAAAGGTACTTGCAAAAACTGTTTTCCCACAGCTTGCCAGTCCGGCAGCCATTGCCATCATATTTCCTTCTGCTATACCGCTGTTGAAATGTCTTTCCGGATACTGTTTTTGAAAGAAATCCGTTCTTGTTGACTTTGAGAGATCCGCATCTAAAACAACTATATTTTCATTTTTCCCGATTTCAGCTAAAGCTTTGCCATAAGCCACACGGGTTGCAATATTTTCTGACATATTAAGTTCCTCCTTACACCATACCGTTGATTATAATTTATAGACTGTTTAAATAAGCATTTAATTCAGCCATAGCCTGCTCAGTCTGCTCCTTTTTCGGAGCACTGCCATGCCATGAAGCCTGATTTTCCATATATGAGACACCTTTGCCTTTAATTGAATGAGCTACAATCATAGTAGGTTTTCCCTTTGTTTTCTTAGCCTTATTTACAGCCTCTTCAATTTGATCAAAATCATGAGCATCAATTTCTATTACATTCCATCCAAAAGCAGCAAATTTATCTGCTATGGGTTCCGGATTCATAACTTCAGTTATTTTTCCGTCAATTTGCAATCCATTATAATCAACAAATGCAGTGAGATTATCTAATTTATAGTGAGATGCCGCCATAGATGCCTCCCATACCTGGCCTTCATCAAGCTCCCCATCTCCTAGAGCAGCATAAACTCGATAATCCTTATTATCGAGTTTACCGGCAAGAGCCATGCCAACTGCAGCTGCTATTCCCTGGCCCAATGAACCTGTAGACATATCCACACCAGGAACCTTGTCCATATTCGGATGTCCTTCAAGATAGCTACTAGTCTGTCTAAAACCTGTGAGATCTTCTACTGGAAAAAAGCCTCTGTTTGCGAGAGTAGAATATAATCCAGGGGTGCAATGCCCCTTTGATAAAACAAAACGATCTCTATCTGGATTTTTAGGGTTTTTAGGCTCGATTCGCATTTCATGAAAATATAGAAATGTCAGAATATCCGTTAATGATAACGATCCACCGGGATGGCCGCTACCGGCTGAGGAAACTGCTGTTATTATACCCATTCTAATCTTCGCAGCGGTTTTCTTTAATTCTAATTTTGTCCTGTTATCCATTGTACGTTCTCCTTTATTTGATGATAGAATATTGTACAAACAATTTTATATCAAACCTTAAATAGTAAAGACTCGGTTTGTACTTGGTATATTATACATTATTGATAAATAAACATCAATTTGTTCAATTACAAAATTTTCAGGAATAAATTACTTAATTCCTACACTCTCCTTTGTAGATTGGAGCGGCAAAAAGCCTTCTCCCAAAACTTCACGCACATCTATCAATAAAATAAATGCTTTTGTATCACAGGCTTTTGCGATGCTCTTAACAATAGGTATCTCTTCACGTTTTACAACGCATAAAAGTACTGTCTTATCCTGCTTACTATACATTCCTTTTCCCTTCAAGCCGGTTACACCTCTGTCGACTTCTTTAAGCAACCTTTCAGCAATTAAATCTGACTTTTCGGATATTATCAAAAGACTTTTTGAAAATCTTAAACCTTCCAGATACGCATCAATAGTCTTCGATGATACATAAAGACTCATTGAAGCATAAAGTCCCAGCTTAACGCTTTTAAAAGCTATTATGGCGAAAATTATGACTATTCCATCCATAAATAATAGGTGTTGTCCGACTGAAAACCTCGGAAATAGCTTGTTAAGAACTGAAGATATAAGGTCGGTACCCCCGGTGGTTGCATCTTCTCTAAGAACAATTGCGAGGCCAACTCCCATTATTCCTCCTCCGATAAGAGCATAAAGTAGCAAGTCAGGATCGGCCATGGAATTATCGAAATTAACAAAATATTCATTGATAATGCGGTTAAAGAAAAAGGCTGTTGAATCAATCATCAATGAAAGCACAGCCGCTCCAAACAAAGAACGAAAGAAAAATCGGTGGCCTTTGCTTTTATAGCCGATGATAAATAATGGCACATTTAGAATCAACATTAGCATACCAACCGGTATTGTACCATTAATAATATAATATAGGACTGTTGAGAGCCCTGATACTCCGCCGGGTGCAAGCTTATAGGGAATTAAAAAAATGTTCATTGAAATAGTCATTATAAAGCAACCCAAGGCGATGAAAAAGTAAGATTTAAAGGCCACTTTTCTGTTACTCATATAGCACCTCCTCTTCCTGCCTATTATATGTGAAATTCATAGTTTAAATCTTTAGACAGCAAAAAACCGGGGCTAGCCCGGTCTTTTATTGTCCTACAACAAGGCCCTGAAACTTTTACATTTCAGATTCCTATTTCATGCCGTACTTTTTCTTAAACTTATCAACTCGGCCACCGGTGTCAACAAGCTTTTGCTTGCCAGTAAAAAATGGGTGGCATTGTGAACAAATTTCCACACGCATCTCAGCTTTTGTTGAGCCTGTTTCAAATGTTTCACCACAAGCACAGCGCACTACTGCCTTCTCATATTTTGGATGGATTCCTTCTTGCATGGTTTTCACCTCGCTTAAATAACTAACTTCATTTATAATTAAATTTCTAAAAACATAAAAAAGTATCGAATGGTATTTTACCATAATGGCACAATCAATGCAAGCATCGTATTATTTTACTTGTACATTGTGTCATAATTGTTCTTATCCCGCTGGGTTAAAGCTGTATTTATACCCTTAACAAACTCCTCGTTCGTCTTTGTATTCGTAAGCCTGTTTACAATCATCTCAGTAACATCTGCTGTGCCGACATTACTCATGGCCTTACGTATAGTCCAAATCCCTTCAAGTTCCTTCTGTGACAGCAGCAACTCTTCTCTTCTAGTTCCTGAGCGGTTTATATCAATTGCCGGGAAAATACGTTTTTCTGATAGCTTTCTATCCAAATGCAGTTCAAGGTTACCCGTTCCTTTAAACTCTTCATATATAACATCATCCATACGGCTACCCGTATCTATCAGGGCAGTAGCAATTATTGTCAGACTTCCGCCATTTTCGATATTACGAGCAGCACCAAAGAAGCGCTTAGGTTTATGCAGAGCACCGGGATCCAACCCCCCCGATAAGGTTCTGCCTGTTGGTGGAATAGTAAGGTTATATGCTCGAGCCAGACGGGTAATACTGTCCATAAGAATTACCACATCTTTTTTATGCTCAACCAATCGCTGAGCTCTATCCAGAACAATCTCAGCCACCTTAATATGATGTTCCGGAACTTCGTCAAAGGTTGAATAAATTACATCTCCGTTTATGGAGCGTTGCATGTCAGTAACTTCCTCAGGGCGTTCATCTATTAAAAGTACAATTACTTCAATTTCCGGATGCTTTGATGTTATCGCATTGGCTATTTTCTTCAGCAGTATAGTTTTACCCGCTTTAGGTGGTGAAACTATAAGACCGCGCTGTCCTTTTCCGATAGGAGCGATAAGATCAATCAAACGGGTTGATAATTCTTTAGGGTCAGACTCAAGGGTAATACGTTCTTCAGGATAAATAGGTGTCAGTATTTCAAAGGGGCGCCTTCTTTGCGCAATCTCGGGAGCATCACCATTAACCGATGATACATACAGAAGTGCCTGGAACTTTTCACCTTCTTTTTGAATCCTGCCTTTTCCTACTATTCTGTCACCGGTTTTTAGATTGAACCTGCGAATTTGTGATGGTGAGACATAAATGTCCTTGGGCCCGGAAAGATAATTGTGACCACGTAAGAAACCGTATCCATCAGGAAGAACTTCCAGAATACCGGTAACGGGGTTTTCACTCTCTAAACGGGATAAGTCTTTATTTTTATTAAATCTGAAAGTTTTATTTTCACCCTCACCGTTGGCTTCAGGTCTATCTTTTTCGACTTCGCTTAAAACTCCCGTATTTTTATTGTCATCCTGTGGAATTGTGGAGGAATAATTAATATCAGTGCTCTGATTACTTTCACTTATACCGGTATCCTCTGTGCTCCTCGCATCATCTTTAGTATGAACACTTTCTTTTACAGATCCTATTTTAATATGCGTGGTTCTTATATGAGACTTTTTAGATGCAATTTCTACATCAGATTGTTTATCTTGATTAGAGACAGTATCCGCTTTCTTAGGCTCATCATCTTCTGACGGCTGAACAACTACGCTTTCTGCGGTTACACTTTCTACAGTTTGTTCCTCGGATTTTTTTGGACGGCCTCGTCGTTTTTTAGTTTGTTCCTCGGCCTTTTCTAAATTAATCTCCTGCTCTGCAGTATTCTCTTCAGGCGTTTCAGGCGTTTGAGACGGCTCCTTTTTTTCTTGAGTTGAAGTAACCTTAGGCCTTCCTCGTCTTTTCTTTTCTGTATTCTCATTTATTACTTTCTCTGGCTTTGCTTCACTCTTCGAAGATACCTTCTGTTTTTCCTCCGGTATGTCCTTTGCTTTTGAAGGTTTCTTCTCCTTTGTTTCGGATTTAGCCTGAGGCACATTCTCTTCACTGATAATCAAATCTATCAGCTCTGATTTTCTATACTTGGTTATGCTTTTTAATCCCAGCATTTTCGCAATATACCTGAGATCTTCAAGGGATTTGCCCTCAAGAATGGACCTGTCTTTCATAATACACCGCCTTGTGTAAACTTTTATATTTTATTGCATGAAAAATATGTTCATAGAATTTATATATTAAACTTAAATAATTTAACCTCTGCCCTAAAGCTTGAGTGCCTTATTCGAAAGTATAAACAGTATCATATTTATTCAAATTCCATCTATAAATACACTTTTGGGAAATAATCGAGATATGAATACCACTTAATTGATTAAATATATCAATTAGTATTACACTTTGTCAAGCTTTAAGTCATTTATTCTAAAATTATTTCATTGTTTTCTACTTTATTTAAAAATATAAACTTCTAAAATAGTATTTTCATAGACCATTACGACAAGATTATTAATATTTAGTCTTTAATATCAATAATCTTATTTTTTTCGGGGTATTTTCCTCATTAATTTCATAGTTATATTAAAGCTTATGATTTATTATGTAATTGTCTTAAGACTTTCTTAATTGCTGTTATCAAAATAGAAACATCAAGGCAAAGGCAAACTTAGGGGCGGTAAATATGCCAAATATAGCTAAAGAACCACTACATCATAAAGCCGACAACATGATTTTTGGCGAAAGGTTTATCATCAAAGGGCATCTTCAATATCGTCATAGATTGGATAGGTTCTTGAGCACAGATTTGATACAAAAGGCATACAGCCATAATAAAGATATTACATCGGAGAAATTCAGTGATAATGGCAACGAGAAAATAAATACAACCGGGCAACAACAAAGCCGACATCACAGTTTACAGCAGGACAAACATTCAGAGCGACACCAAGAATCGCAGCATAGGCTACATCAGGACAAACATTCAGAACGACATTTTGGTAATATTTTCTTTAATGAAATAATATATTTACCTTTAGCATAGACATATGGAAACGGGAGCTGATTCTAGGACAGCTCCCGTTTTATATTTTGAAAAACTATTCTTCTATATTTAGTGGAATATTATTATTTGCGGCAAATTGCTTTATTCTTTCCAGCACAGGATCATCCTCGCTATCGGTTATTACTGTGCTCAGCTTTTTTTCTTCAATAATCTTTACATTTATTTCTCGACCTAAGATATGGGCCATTGCATACTTAATAACCTCAAGGCTGTCATTTCTGCTTAATACGGTTTTTTTCAGTGCATCATCACCCTGGACAACAACATTGGCTGTTCCGTCTTTGGATATAAAGCACCATGTATCCAATAGATATGCATAAACCTTCATCTTGTTTTGGGAACGTATATACTCAATAACATCGGGCCATTCACTCAATTTTTTCTTTTCTCGAGTATCTGATGTGCCCTTATTGCTTTCCACCGTCTTTTTTTCTTCAATCAATCCGGTTTTTTCAGTTACTTTATTGACGGGCTTATTTTTTTTCACAATATGGTCTGCACTTACGCCGGCGCCCTGTTGGATTTGTGATATTCTCTCTTCAATTTGCCTAAGTCTGGATTCAAATCCGGATATAATATCATCATATGAGCTACCGTAAATCGGGAAATCCGAGCAAAGCTTTACTGCAGTCACTTCCATTATAATTCGTGGATTTTCAGCCCACCTTAACTGCCCTTCTGTCTCCGATAGTTCCTTAACAACAGCTAATGTCCGATCAAAATCAATCTTGCTTGCGGCTTCTTGTACCGGCTGAAGCTCTTCTTCACTTAAGTCAACAAGATTTAATGCCGTTCCCCCGGTCTTTATAAGCATCAGGTTTCTAAACCATATAATAAGTTGATTGCAAAAAGGCTTGAGATCTCGTCCTTCGTCCATAGCATCTTTAATCGCATTCAGAGCTACAACAGGATTCTTGTCAACGATAGCTTTGGCAAAACTATTAACCGCTTCAGCGGCAGATAATCCTGAGATATCAATAACATCCTTAAGAGTAATTGTAGCGTTGCCTATAGTAATACACTGGTCTAAAAGACTTATGGCATCTCTCATGCCTCCCTCTGAAACTCTTGCTATAAGCCTTATCGCATCGTCATCAATTAGAATTCCACCGTCTTCGGCAATATACTTTAGCCTATTTTCAATACCTTTATTAGTAATCCTTTTAAAATCAAATCGCTGACATCTGGATAAAATTGTGGTCGGAAGCTTATGAGGCTCGGTAGTTGCCAGAATAAACACCACATTTACAGGAGGCTCCTCCAGTGTCTTTAAAAGAGCATTGAACGCACCTGTGGATAACATATGAACCTCATCAATAATGTACACTTTATACTTTGTTACAGCAGGCACATACATTACTGCCTCTTTGATTTCCCTGACATCATCCACACCATTGTTGGATGCGGCATCTATTTCTATAACGTCAATAATAGAACCATCCAAGATGCCTTTACAGGTCAAGCACTCATTACAGGGGCTTCCGTCTGAGGGATTAAGGCAATTGATAGCACGAGCGAAAATTTTAGCCAGAGTAGTCTTTCCGGTTCCTCTTGTTCCACAAAACAAATAAGCATGACTTACCGTATTATTTTTTATACTATTTTTTAAGGTAGTCACAATATGACGCTGTTCTACAACATCTTCAAAGGTCATGGGTCTCCATTTTCGGTATAATGCCATATGCGCCATAAAATCATTCCTCTTATGCAAAATATTATTCGGTAAGAAAAGCGACCTCTATATCTTTGCCACATTAACAGTTTATCAGTTCAATCCGCCCTTCGCAAGGTATTAAACGGGTACGAAACTAAGAAGCTTATGATTCATATATAATTGAGGCCCGAGACATTTAAAGCTTATTATAAGAATAATGCGAACTAAATTGTAGTGTGCCTACTGTCATTCTGAGTGCCTT
>CAYUZC010000080.1:0-8626 GCA_964449525.1 uncultured Ruminiclostridium sp. | reverse complement strand
TCGATGCCGTCAAAAATATTTCCAATTATACCGGGTCCAAGTTTAACAGTAAGAGGTTTTCCTGTTGAAACAACTGGTTCACCGGGTTTGAGCCCCGTCGTATTTTCATAAACCTGAACAATTGTTTCATCTTCCAGTACCCTGATGACCTCACCAATAAGCCTATCATGACCAACCAATACCATTTCAAGCATTTGAAAGGCATGCTCACCGCGCACCTTAATAACTGGCCCATTTATTCCATATATAATACCGTGTGATGTATTTTCCATCTATCCACCCTCAGTTTTGTCAGTAATTTAAGTTTATTTATCAATCAATAGAAAGTCCATAGTTCTCTAAAAACGCAGATCTTTCAGCATCTAACCGGTTAATGAAGGAGGAATCATACATTAACCCTTTAGTCTTGTTACATATAAGGCATCCTCCCACCAGCTGTTCTTCACTCTCGGCCAATCCGAATCTTAATCCAGACGTAGCCTTTATTTCTTCAATCAGCGGAATATCTTCACTGTCGGCATAAATTAGTATTTCTCCCTGGCCGGCCTGATCTACACCCTGCAAGATTGTTTTCATCATGTAACTCTTGTACTCATCCATATTTTTGAAGGACTTGAGCTTTTCCTTGACACTTGAAAATACGGACTCTAGAATTTCTTCTCGCCGGTTAAAAAGTGTTTGCTTGCTTGCTAATATTGCCTTTGATACTTCTTCGTTATGTTCCTTTTCAATATTAATCAAAGCCTCATGTATTTGATCATAAGCTTTTTTTAAAAATAGTACCTCTTTATTTGAAACGGTTTCGGTACCATCCTTTTCAGCTTGAGAAATCATTTCTTTCTTCTTTGCATCTGCTTCCTTCATAACCATATATGAAAACTTATTAAACTTTTCCTCGATTTTGTTCATAAACATCTCCTGCCTCTTGTCATCATGACCCTATTACAGCTTGATTCCAATTGCTTCATTAACACTTCCCATAATATAATCAGCCGGACGTCTTGTACCATGCCGGTCAGGAATTTCTACAATCAGTGGTCTTGAGCGGTTAAGCTTAATATCCGAGATAACATCAGGAATCATGTCTACTAATATCTCGGTAATAAGAATGATTCCTATATCTTTATCTGCCATTGCCTTTTTTAAAGCATCCAGAGCTTCCTCTCGCTCGTGAACTATTACACCGTCCACCCCGGCCAGTCGCATGCCTATTTCTGTATCAATATTGTCACTAATAAGAAACATCTTCATCATTAAATCCCCGATTAAGCATTAAGAATAAGAATCGAAACAATAAGTCCGTAAATTGCTATACCTTCGGCAAGACCAACAAAGACGAAAGCTTTACCAAAGATTTTAGGGTCTTCGCTCAAAGCACCCAATGCGGCTGCTCCGCTTGAAGCAACGGCTATACCCGAACCTATGGCTGAAATACCTATAGCTAAAGCTGCTGCAATGTATTTAAGACCTTCCGCCGATGAAGCAACAGCTTGAGCTCCCTCTGCGGCAGATGCTGATATCCCGCCGGACAAAAGTACTATTGTTGATACAATCAGAATACCTACCATTGCAGTAACATTCATACCCATAAGTTGCTTGTAATTCTTGCCCTTTATTCCTTTATTAACAC
Organism: uncultured Ruminiclostridium sp.; assembly: GCA_964449525.1. Classification (GTDB taxonomy): domain Bacteria; phylum Bacillota; class Clostridia; order DSM-8532; family DSM-8532; genus DTU059. The sequence goes on along the minus strand of CAYUZC010000080.1, from coordinate 6,996 downwards.
AGACAACACCTATGCCTATTGTCGATAAAACCAGAGCAATTGCGATAATTAATATAAATCCCATAATATTGACCTCCCTAAGCTATTTAATTTTATTATTCTTAACTGGCAGCTTACTGTCAGTAATTTGCCTTATTCTTCATAAACCCGTATTGGTTTAAATTCATGACCTTCGCCAATATAATAACGTCCGAACATTTCATAAAACTCAAGACGCATACACTGAATACCTACAATGAGCCCTTCAAGGCCTATTGTTATGATATTACCTATTATAATAATCAGTATTCCACCCGCTCCCCTCATCATTCCATATAAGGTCCACACCGCAAGTGACAGCCCTGCATGATTTAGTGCAAAAGCGCCTACCCTCGCAAAAGAAACAGTGCTTGAAAAGAATGAGAGTACAGTCTCAAAAATATCAAACCCGGACTCAACAAAGTAAATGCCTTTTTCATGTGGCATAATATGGTCCTTGCGCAAAATCAAATTCTCCAACGGCTCCTTAAAGAAAATCATCAGAGACGGAATAATAATTACCGGTACTAGGACTAACCCAGATAATACAAATTTTCCGGTTTTAATAAAAATGAGTATAACTACTACTAGCCCACCATAGAAAAGCAGACCGGCCAGGCCGTTTTTATCAAATAGTAATTTCCCCCATTTGCGCATTTTGATATTGTTAATCATGTTTGCAATCATAGTAATGATAATAATAAATGCTCCATAACCCACCGAAACATACAATATTGTATTAATATTAGACTTACTGTGAAGGGGACTAAACCATATCGGTGCCAGTATTTCTTCATTCCCGAAAATACTTCCGTATACAAACCCGAAAACTATGGACGATATTCCTACATAAAGCATAACTCCACCCAAAGGCATTTTTTTGATTTTATATAATGCTAACCCCAGTATTGAAATAATTGCACCCTGGCCTACATCGCCGAACATGAATCCAAACATGAGTATAAATGTAATGGCAAGTAACGGAGTTGGGTCAATTTCTTTGGCCGATGGCAATCCATACATGGTAACCAGACTTTCAAATGGTTTAAAAAAACGATTGTTTTTCATAACTGTGGGAGGCGTTGCGTTAATAATACAGTCGGGATCTTCACATCCATGGACAATTTCGTCTATACCATCAACCTCCTTTGAAAGGCTCTCATATTCAGCGCATGGTATCCAACCAATAATGAAAAAGGTTTCATGGCTGTGTGAGCAAAAGCTTTTAACCTCATTTAATTTGTCTATATAAACAACTCTATGGAATAGCCTTGCAAACTCATTCTTCTTTGCCTCCATATAGCTTTCCATATCTTTTTTTGCTTTATCCAGTTTATCTTTCAGTTCAGCAATTTCGGAATTCATTTTTTCTATGGTAATTTTCGGCGTACCCTTGACATCATCAGAAATTCTAACCCGGCTAAATCCCATAGTCACAAAAACATTGTCAATAACTTGGGCAACCGATTCCGGCATAAAATATGATAGCCATATATTATCATCCTCTTCCGAAACCGGTACAACAACAACATCCAGCTCATCCAGATATTTTTTTTGTCTGTTATACAACTCCTTTGGTGCTGTTCCAAAACGAAATTTCATAAACGAAAAACGGAAAAGTTCATCAATATTAATATCAAGGGAGGACAACGGAAGTATCTGCTTAATAATCTGCTCTCTTTCCTTTATATCTGCTCTGTCTGACTCATTATCTTTCCTGAATTTCGATAGTTTCTCCTCAACACCTTTGATAAATTTCTCTGTAGCAACATTATCAATGGGTTTTAATAACTCTTTTTCTATGGTTTTTTTATCATACTTTCCTATCTTAATTTGAAATTTCTCATTAAGTACATTCATCCTTTTTAGCATGTTATCAAGAGAATTATCTTCTTCAAAAGGAATTAAACCCGGAACCTTCAGGTGTTTATAAGCGGGTTCAAGTTCAATGTTTCCATTGATTACATGCTTAAGTACAAATTCATCGAATTTGCGAATTGGCCCCATTATTCTGATATATTTCATTTGTTCAATAGCCATTTGCCTGACACCCTTTCTCCACTACAAACTTATTCCTGTAACAAATTTCCGTATTTTTCCTTCAGAAAGGCCATATCGAATACCTTCTATAATCGAAATGATATTTGACAGTTCCATTTCTTTTAGTCTTAAATATGAAATTATACAAGCTACAGAAAACGGTTGTCTTCGGAAATACCTTTTGTAAAGCTTGTAAATGTACTCTAAGTAATTATGCTCAAAGAGCAACTGATCTTGCCCTTCAAATAAGAAACCATATGCGGTTTTCTTCAATATGCCCACATATTCCTCAAAACCAGAAGCTTTCATTAGACTTTCTGTCGTCTTCTTGTTAAGTTTGTAAACAACGTGTGCCGAATAACTTTTTATTACCTCATTAGAAACCTTGTATAAGTATTTACTTCTATATATCCAGAATATATTAAATATATCGGCCTCAATCCCCAGCAGTTCTTTTACGATAGTGCTATCAGCTTTGTCTAGCAATTTGTTATAACTCAACTTTGTACTTCTTATATAAAATAAGTCCAGGGTCATCTCCATGTTAAATAAACGGGTATCCGCATTATCAGAAAGAAATGGCTTCAACAATTCATAATAGCAAGTCCCCTCAAGTCTTGAAAGAAATTCCTCCAAATCTTTTGATAATGAAAGCTTGGGTATGTTTAAATTACCATGCCTTTTGAGAAATATAAGTGATTCTTCAAGTGTTGTGTGGTCTATGTTCCCGGCCTCAAACGCTCTTAAAATTAGTTTTAGGCTTTCTATTTCAGCTTTTCTGTAGTGAATATTTATAAATTCCTTCAATTGTCCACCGGAGAATTTCAGAAACTTGGAATAGTCGCTCATTATATCTTTCTTTAAATAGTTTTCTAGATTTAACCTATGGGCAATATTTTCATCTATATCTGTGAGTAAGACTCGATAATGGGTATTATGCTTTAGGTATGATACCACTTCACTGATGCTTTTCTTTTGTAATAACGCATCGTAGTCGTCCTGATTTAAAAGCTTACCAAACATAGCTCTCGATTTACCCGACAATGCGCCATATTTCATTTCTTTTAGCATAATATCACCTTCCGAGAATCCGGTCAAAAATCTCATTTTCCCATGTTTCTCGGTTATTTTCAACATAATCCTCTAGAGTACTAATTCTTCTTTCTGTATCCTTACTTATTTTTTGAAGCTTTTTATCAGCATCCGAACGGCTTTTTCCTATTAATTCGTCAATCTTATATTTCGACATTTCCGCAATGTTTTCTTCCATCTTTTTTAACTCTTCAAGAGTATCCATCTGTATTTTTTCAGTCTGAGTGCGTCCTTCGTCTACAAGGCTCTGCGCTTCATGTTCTATTTCTATTATCTTTTTGATTGCCTCTTCCAATTTTATCACCGTCCCATAATAAATAGATGCTTAGCAAATTAAATCCATCTACATTCTATTCCTTCAAGAAGAACCTTTCAATGAGTATCTTTTTCAATTTATTCTACTTTTATCACCTTGATTTCAGTAATAATTAGCAAAAGCTATTGCATAAATATACAATAGTATGTATAATTATTTATAAATCAAAAGTAGGAGGCGGTTTTTTATGACACTAAATGAAATAATCGCATTGGATAAAAAATATTTTATGAATACCTTTGGGGATAGATTACCCGTTTGCTTTGCCAAGGGTGAGGGGATGAAGCTTTGGGATATGAATGGAAAGCTTTATTATGACTTTCTTGCCGGTATTGCCGTAAATGCACTTGGACATTCGCACCCGGCACTAGTTAGCGCAATTACCGAACAGGCTCAAAAGCTTATTCATTGCTCCAATTATTACTATATTGAATCCCAGGCAAAGCTGGCACAACTAATTGTGGAAAATTCCTGCTGTGATAAGGTTTTCTTTGCAAATAGCGGTGCTGAGGCCAATGAAGGAGCTATAAAACTCGCTCGCCTGTATTACCGAAAAAAGGGATTCCCAAAAAAATTCGAAATAATAACTTTGGAAAAGTCTTTTCACGGAAGGACATTGGCCACTTTAGCAGCTACGGGACAGGAAAAGTATCAAAAGAATTATTGCCCTCTGACTCCGAAGTTTTTAAGTGTTCCAATGAACGATATTAAAGCTCTTGAAGGTGCTATTACCGAATTTACTTGTGCGGTTATGCTTGAGCCTATTCAGGGCGAAAGCGGTGTCAATCCTGCTAATATGGATTATATAAAGCAAGTACGCAAGCTTTGCGACGAAAAGGATGTACTGCTTATATTTGATGAGGTTCAATGTGGCCTCGGTCGAACAGGAAAAATGTTTGGCTATGAGCATTTCGGTATAGAGCCTGACATTTTCACATTAGCTAAGGCCCTAGGAGGAGGTTTCCCCATTGGTGCTCTTTGCGCCAAGGAGCCATTTGCTTCAGCATTTGAGCCCGGCGACCACGGTTCGACCTTCGGTGGTAATCCTCTGGCTTGCAGTGCCGGTTACGCAGCACTATCCACTATTATTAATGATAAGTTATGCAATAACTCAGCCAAAATAGGCGAATATTTCATTGGCGAGCTAAACAAGCTAAAAGAAAAACATCCAATAATTAGCGAGGTTCGTGGTAAAGGGCTTATGATAGGTGTTCAGCTAACCCAACCCAAGGCTGTCCAAATTAAACTAAAATGTCTTGATTTGGGCTATCTGATAGGCTCTGTTGGGGAGAACATTATCCGTATGCTACCGCCACTTATTATCACCGGCAATGATATAGACTTGTTTATCGGCGCTCTTGATAATATTTTTTTAGAATTAACGAATATATAGATTTACCCCATCTGCAACAGACAGTCAATGACATATGCAGTAGGTTTATTATAGTGTAATTATTTAATAATCTATACTCTATGGCATGGATAACCAAACTGGTTCTCCGTGCCTTTTTCTTTCCTCTAATTTTATCTAGTTAAAGCGTTTTACAAACTTTATATGCAACATGACAAGCATACCTGCATACAATTTGATGAGATGTTTAATTACGGAGTATAAGATTCCCGTAACCCGTATGCACTTTTAAACTGTGTCAGCGAGTGGGATTCTTCTTTATGTGGTGAAAATATGGCAGAAAACTATAATATGTTCGACAAAATCGGAGGTAACATTCAAAAGAAAAAGCTTGAAAAAGCCTTGGAAATGTTAAGATCAGAGGACCCTGCCGAAATAAAAAAAAGGTTGGGGCAAATAGATACTGATGAAATTCTTGAAAAAATAAATGAATTTGACCCGAACAAACTAAGTCAAATGGGAATAAGCCTTGATGAGATAAAAAGCAGAGTCACAGAAAAAGACTTTGAGAAACTTATAAAAGTCCTAGGTCCGGACGGAGCCCTCATCGCACAAAGGCTAAGATCAATGTTAAGGTAGATTAGGAGGCGATTTTATGGCGGATGAGCTTGATAAGAAGCTAAAGCAGATTGCTGACATGTTTGGGGTATCTGATACCAGCGGATTGAAAAATATTGTAGAGAGTATTGTCCCTCCCGAATCAAGCTCAGAGAAAGATAGTTCTTCTAGGGATTTGAATACTTCTGACAGTGAAAGAGTTAACTATACCCAGTCGCCCCCCTCACCACGTGAGAGTGGTTTTGATCCGAACCTCATGGCGAAAGCCAGTGAAATGATGGGTATGTTCAATAATGTTAAAGACTCAAGAATAACGCTTTTAAATTCAATACAGCCTTTTTTAGGGTCTCAGAGGCAGCAGCGTCTTGGTGGAGCCATACAGCTATTAAAGGTTATTAACATCATAAGTACAATTGCTCCAACATTTAACCGTGATACAAAGGGGTGAAAAAAATGGAATCAAGGGGTCTTAACTCCATCCCGTTGCCCTATGAAGTGGATGAAAAAAGAATCCAGCATATCTCTTCTCAATATAGCCGGCAACAATTTTTACCATCCTTCTTAAAAAATCTAAAGCAGGATGATATTATTTTGATTGCTCTAATTGTATTACTTTTATTGGAAGGTAGCGAGTGTGATTTTCTTCTGATAGGAATTCTGGTTATTATTTTTTTAGCCGGATTGGATGGAAACCCTGGTTTCTGAAATAATGTATAATTTTTGACCTATTGCAAATGCTTTTTATGGATACTCAATTTGGAGGTACTCATGAAAAGAAAAACAAAAATTGCATGGGTCTATTTTATTATCTCAATAATAATGGCGATAGGGCTTACATTACCCAGTTTTATCGTTGATAAAGGACAATTCAGCAAGGCGGCCATATCATATTACGGTTCAAGCGGCAGAGAAGTAACGGAGATTCAGAAAAGGCTCAAGGCTTGGGGGTATTATAGAGGTGTTGTAGATGGAAAGTATGGATATCAAACATATCAGGCCGTCAGATACTTTCAAAGTAAAAACGGTCTGAAAGTTGACGGTATAGCAGGCAAGGCCACTTTATACGCATTGGGCCTGCCTACCGGAACTTCTACCACTACAAATAGTAATACTGACCTATTGGCACGATTAATACACGGAGAAGCACGTGGTGAGCCTTATGAAGGTATGGTAGCAGTGGGTGCAGTTGTCCTTAACAGGGTTGCCGACAGCCGTTTCCCCAGCACAATACCAGGAGTAATTTATCAAAATGGTGCTTTTGATGTGGTCAAGGACGGGCAAATAAATATGGCACCTGACGATGCATCTTACAAGGCTGCAAGGGATGCATTAAACGGTTGGGACCCATCATACGGTTGCATTTATTATTTTAATCCGGCCACCGCAACCAGCAAATGGATTTGGAGCCGTCCCTTAGTGGTTAAGATAGGCAACCATAACTTTTGCAAGTAATAGTGTGAAAGTGTTTCAATCTCACCCACTATTGTCGTATATTAAGAATAATGTGAACTAATTTGTAGTGTACTTGATGTAATTTTGAGTGCCAGCGAAGAATCTATTA
>CAYUZC010000079.1:3088-8634 GCA_964449525.1 uncultured Ruminiclostridium sp. | reverse complement strand
ACACTCCAAGAATATAATAGACGCTGTTGCAGAGATTAAAGGTGCCTACCCGGAGATTCAATTGGTTGCAGGGAACGTGGCAACTCCAGAGGCTGTCAGAGCGTTGGCTCAAGCAGGCGCGGATGCTGTTAAAGTAGGAATAGGACCCGGCTCCATATGTACAACAAGGGTAGTTGCCGGAATTGGTGTGCCTCAGATTACTGCAATAAATGACTGTAGCATTGAGGCAAGGAAGCTTAATATACCCATCATTGCAGACGGCGGGATAAAATACAGTGGCGACATACCCAAGGCAATCGCTGCAGGAGCCAGCTCGGTTATGATAGGAAATCTGTTTGCAGGAACAGAAGAAAGCCCCGGAGAATCAGAAATATACCAAGGTAGACGCTTTAAGGTCTACAGAGGCATGGGCTCAATGGCTGCAATGAACCAGGGGAGCAAGGACAGGTACTTCCAAGAAGGAACTACGAAACTGGTTCCCGAGGGTGTAGAGGGAAGAGTGGCATATAAAGGACCGCTGGCAGATACAGTATTCCAGTTGGTAGAAGGCTTGAAGCATTGTATGGGATATTGTGGAACCAAGAATATTGAGGAGCTTATGAATAACGCAAAGTTCATCAGGATAACCAGCGCAGGCCTAAAGGAAAGCCATCCTCATGATATCTATATTACAAAAGAAGCACCGAATTATAGTGTGCAAGGATAAACGGCAGGTAGCCATCAGATAAATTGTAGTTATCATTATCGTATTTTCTCAGTATGATGTAGCAGGATATAAATACTTAGGAGCGATAATGAACATAGGAATTCTTCTGCCTGATGAAAAAAAGTGGTGGAATCCTATTACGATTAAACCATACCGGATAGAGCTTACTGAAGATTTGAAATTAATGGTATGTTTATTGCCTTATAAAGCTAAAGAGGCATTAAGGCGTGCGGGTTTCAGGAAAAGACTCAAGGCTAAACTTGACAGGATATTTGAGGAGCAAAATATTTGGCCGATTCTGGAGCATCCCGAAATTGAAGGATTTTATCAGATTGATACGCCGGCTTTTACTAATGCAATAAAGATGTTGGCTATACGCCGATTTGCTGATATTCTAACCTTAATCAAGGGGGTAGGTTCCTTAATAAATAAGGAAATACTTGTCACAGGCTCATCTGAATATCTTGAGCACGCAATTGAAATACTTATCACAAAAGTTAAAACAATTAATATACTTATTCCTGAGGGTGTAAGAGAACCTATTGAAGCTGAGAAAGCCTTTTTAGAAACAGGAATACCGGTTCATATCACAACAGATTACGATGTTTTAAATCGTACCGGGATATGGCTTAGATTTCCAGATGATAATGAAGACTTCGATGTATTACCCCAAGAATTTAAAGGTTTAATAGTAGATTTTGGAACCATGAAAATTATTGATACAAAATTACAAAAAATATTCTCTATAGGGATAGAATTTTCTGATAGGATTAAGAGAAGACTAGGGCAACAGTTACTAAACGCATGGGAGAAAGGCGTGCTTGAAGGGTTTATTTTCTTTGTGTTCGTAAATGCTTATGACGTCAATGATTCGGAGGCATTCGAACGCCTTGAAATGGGGTTCTCTTTTCTTTCTTGACATCCCAAAAGTCGTACACTATAATGTATCGTAATGTTAAATAATGTATTGTCGTTTATAGGGGCAAACGGAATACTAAAAAGGGGAGAAAAAAATGAGTAAAAAAGAAGTCCTTCTTACTTATGAAGGCCTTAAAAAACTTGAAGAAGAGTTAGAGATTTTAAAAGGTGAAAAAAGAAAAGAAATAGCTGATAGAATAAAACAGGCACTCGCTTTTGGAGATATTTCTGAAAACTCAGAATATGATGAAGCAAAAAATGAGCAGGCGCAGAATGAAGTACGCATTATGCAACTGGATAACATGCTTAAGAATGCTTCGATTATTGATGAGGAAGAAGTAGATACAAAAGTTGTTAATCTAGGTGCCAAAGTAAAGATTCGCGATGTCAAGTCCAAAGAAGAATACGATTACCAAATTGTAGGCTCAGCCGAGGCTAATCCTGTTTCTAACAGGATATCTAATGAGTCTCCGGTAGGAAGTGCACTTTTAGGGCATAAAGCCGGTGATTCGGTAGATATCGAGGTTCCCGGAGGTAAATTAAAGTTTAAGATTGTTAGTATCTATAAGTAATAGTTCTTGTTTGTACTATTAATTTAGGGTATAATTATGTTTCGATACCACAACAGTTTACATAATAATGTAAACTGTTTTCTTTTTAGTGTTTTTGGAGGTAAAAATGTCTGAAATTATTGAAAATAGCAACGAACAACTAGATTTAAACGAAATTCTACAGGTAAGGCGAAATAAGCTTTCCGAACTTCAGGAAACCGGAAATGATCCGTTTCATATTGTTAAATATAGTGTTACAGACAGAACAAATCAGATTCTATCTGATTTTGAAGGTTATGAGGGTAAAAATGTTTCTTTAGCCGGAAGGCTGATGAGCAAGCGAGGTATGGGAAAATCAAGTTTTTGTGATCTTCAGGATAGAGATGGAAGGATACAGCTTTATGTGAGGATAAATGATATCGGCGAAGATAATTATGAAAATTTTAAGAAGCTGGATATCGGAGATATAATTGGTGTTACCGGACGTGTTTTCAAAACTCGTATGGGTGAAGTATCTATTCATGCTGAGTCATATACCCTTTTGTCCAAGTCGCTAAGGCCACTTCCAGAAAAATTTCACGGACTTAAGGACCCCGATACCCGCTATCGTCAGAGGTATCTGGATTTGATAGTAAATCCCGACGTTAAAAAGACATTTATTGAAAGAAGCCGGATAATTGCAGAAATCAGAAGATTTCTGGATAAAAGAGACTTTCTTGAGGTCGATACCCCGATTTTAAATACCATTCCCGGCGGTGCCACAGCCAGACCTTTTATTACTCATCACAACACATTGGATATAGACATGTATTTAAGGATAGCCCCTGAACTATATTTAAAACGACTTATAGTAGGTGGCTTAGAGAGAGTTTATGAGTTGGGACGCATGTTCCGTAACGAGGGGATGTCGATAAAGCATAACCCTGAGTTTTCAATGATGGAGGTTTATCAGGCATATACAGATTATCATGGTATGATGGAGTTGGCTGAGAGCTTGATTTCAACTGTTGCCCAAGAAGTCCTTGGCACAATGAAAATAGAATATCAGGGACAAGAGATTGATTTAACACCTCCTTGGACAAGGCTTACAATGACAGAGGCAGTATTAAAATATGCCGGTGTGGATTTTGATTCGATTAAAACTGATGATGAGGCAATAAATATGGCTAAGTCAAAAGGCATGAATCTTGAGGGGAGTCCTGTAAAGGGAGAACTTTTGAGTATGATGTTTGAAGAATACGCTGAGCCGAATTTAATTCAGCCCACATTTATAATTGATTATCCCGTAGAGGTTTCCCCTCTAACCAAACGCAAACCTGAAAAGCCTGAGCTGACAGAGCGGTTTGAATTGTTTATTACAGGGAGGGAGTTTGGCAATGCCTATTCGGAGTTAAATGACCCTATCGATCAAAGGGAACGCTTTGTAGCACAGGTTAAAAAAAGAGAGGCCGGAGATGAAGAAGCCAATATGATGGATGAGGATTACCTGTTGGCTCTTGAACATGGGCTTCCGCCTACAGGCGGTATGGGGATTGGCATTGATCGGCTTATAATGCTACTAACCGATTCATTTTCCATAAAGGATGTTTTATTATTCCCTACAATGAAGCCTAAAGATAAAGAATAAGTAAGGTTATAATATGGACAAAAAAAAGGCTCTGGAGATACTCGAATTAAAAGATGATGTTTCTTCTGAGGAAATTGAAAAAAGAATAGCGGTGCTCTACAAGAAGTTTAAGCACGGTGGTCTAGACAATAGAGGCTATACCATTGAGGATGTGGAAAAGGCTTACAAGACTGTAAGTGGTATAACTTATACGGATGCGGAAGAAGAAAAGAAAAAGGAACTCCGCAAGCAACATCCTAATCCCATCTTGAAACTTCTTAAAGTGGATGAAGAAAAGGCCAGGAATTTTATATATTATTATAGATGGCACGGGATTGCTATCTTAATGATTATTGTAGCGATTGTTTTAACAATAAATTCCTTGGCAAACAGGGAAGAGCCGAATTTGAAAATTATTATTGGCGGAGATCTTTATATCAGCGATTCTCAGGTAATTGAGGACGAGATATCCTTAAAAACCAATGGGTCAATTAATGCTCAGGTCCAAAATGTATATTTGACTGATGATGGGAATTCTCAAATGGAAATAGGAATGCAAACAAAATTTACTGTCGAACTGATAGCAGGAAATAATGATGTTTTTATTCTTGACGAGGCTAAATACTTACAGTATGTGAGCCAAGGAGCTTTTAAACCTGTGGAAGAATTGCTTGGAGATATAAGTTCTCTTGGTATTGATATAAAGCTTAATGAGGATCTTTTTGCATCTATTGAATCTGATACCGGGAATGAAGTTGAAAAGGAACTTTATGGTATTGATATAAGTGATAACAAAATGCTAAGAGAAGCAGGAGTCACAGGTAAACGTATGATTCTTGCATGTGGACATTCAGGAGAAAATTCAAATAATACTATAATTTTTCTTAATAAATTGTTAGAATAATATGAACGAAAGTTTTTGGAGGTATAAAATGTTTGAGTTGAGCATTGAGAGCAATGAAGGACAGGGCTTTCTTATTGCGGTTAAGGGTGAAATTGACATTTATTCGGCACCCGACTTTAAAGAGAATTTTTATCAATCCATTAACGATATTCAGCAGGACATAATCTTGGATTGCAAGGATTTGCACTACATAGACAGTATGGGCCTTGGAATTTTAGTTGGAGCATTAAAGCGTGTCAGGGAAAAAGACCACAATATAATAATAAGAAACCCCAGAAGTACGGTGCGAAAGCTCTTTCGAATTACCGGCTTGGATAAGGCGTTTATTATCGAGGAGGTCTGAATAATGAATACTATGAATACAATATCTATGCTCATTCCACTAAAAGCAGAATATGTTAGTATTGCACGGCTTACGGCTTCTGGTATAGCCAGCAGGATGGGATTTGATATTGATACCATTGATGATATAAAAGTAGCTTTATCAGAGATATTAGGCAAGTTCATTGAAAAAAATACTGGTGCAGATAGAGTAAACGTCGATTTCCAGTGTTTGGACGATGGAATATCAATCACATTTAAGATTCCTAAGCAGAATATTCCTGAATTGTTTGATAACGATGCAGATAATTTTGCGTTGGCGATTATTAGCTCTCTTATGGATGAGATTGAGATTGAAAAGCAAGGTAATACGATGATTACGATGGTTAAAAAGCTCGGAAAGGCAGTCTAAAATGAGCAGGAAGGCAGAGGCCATAAGGACTGATGAACAGTCCGAAAAAGAAATATTTGAGCTATACTACATAAGCAGGGATGTTGATATTCGGAATCGAATAGTATCCCGGTATATGTACCTAGCCG